>JAIBBY010000100.1 GCA_019694455.1 Pirellulales bacterium | reverse complement strand
CGGCCCGGGCACGAAAGCTGGGCCCGCTGGCAAGGCTTTCACTCGCTCGAAGAATTGCCGCAGGTGCTCAATCCGCCATGCGGGTACGTGCTGAACACAAACAGCGGGCCGCAGAATGTATGTCCCGATGTGGCGCCGCGACCCCAAGATTTTCCCGACTATATGATGAGCCAAAAGGACAACAGCCGCTCGCGCCGCCTGTCGGCGCTATTGGCGTCCGACGAGAAGATTACGGTGGATGAGATGCGCGCCTACGCGACCGATACTCAGATCGAAGCCGCCGACATGTGGCTGGAAAAGCTGGTCGGCCGCATTCAGGATCATCTGACCACAAATGCGACAACGATGCCGGCCGAGGACGCGTCCTTGTTCAAGGAAGTTGTCGCCGTACTGACAGCATGGGACCGGCGGGCCGACCTCGAATCGCGCGGTGGCGCCTTGTTTGTCGTCATTTGCGCGAGGCCAGAATTCCCCGCCGCGCTGGACGAAGCGGATTTTGACAAAACAGCGGAAACGATCCTCAAACAGGCGCGCCTCGCCAAGCAGCGCTGGGGAGCTCTCAATATTCCATGGCAAGATTTTTGTCGAATTCGTCACGGCGATGTCGAATTGGGGATGGTCGGCTTCGGTCATGGCGGAGATCAGTTCAACAACCCGTTTATCACCTTACGGCCAAGCACCGGGCTGATACTCAATCAGCGCCTCAACTGTATCGGTGGATCGAGTTACGGCATGATCGTCGATTTTTCTGAAGGAATCCGCGCGGTAAGCTGCCTGCCGTTTGGAGTGAGCGAAAATCCGCAATCCAAACACTACGCCGATCAGATGCCACTTTTTGCCAAGGCTAGCTTCAAGCCGGCGTGGTTCAATCCTGACGAAGTCCGTGACCATGCGGAAAGTCAGCGGATCTTGACCACTGTCGAATAGCATCAAGTGCGCGTTCGTGGGCGACTCGAATTAGGTCGCTCAGCAATAAGATTGCGAACTCGCCGCACATGTCTGGCGTTACAACTCCGTGCGCCACCGGCGGAAGTGTGACGTTCGCCAAGTACTTGCGTGCGTTCCCTTCGCACGGCCCACTTGACAATAGTGTACAAATGTATCTATAGTCAAGTCTCAGGTCGGCCAGCAGAAATCGCAATGGGGGCCAGGGATGCTAACGCCGCAGCAGGTCATCGAGATTCAAGCGCTGCTCCATGCCGGCGAGTTGCCGATGCGCGAGATCGCGCGGCGCTCGGGTGTGAGCCGCGGCACAGTGCAGGCTATTGCCGACGGACGACGGCAGGCCGCGCCGCAGTGGCCTCGCAACGACTATATGCGGCCCGACGACGACGTGCCGCCGCGGCGCTGCGCGGGCTGCGGCGGAATGGTGCATCCGCCATGCCGCCTCTGTCGGGTGCGTCGGTTGAAGGCCTCCGGCCGGGGGCCGCAGGCAGAGCCCCGGTCCAACCAACGAAACGAGCGCCCGCATTTCAGAGGCTTCTACCGCTGACGGGCGCGCTCTAACCCGTCGCGCAAAGGAATGCCGCGCGGATCACACCAGCCGGGTTGTCCACCGCGCTATGCCGGCGCGATCGATGCACATCGTTGCAACAATCTTGGCCATGCGCGAACGGCGCCTTGCCTAGCGACCCCTTTGTCGGACGGCAGCGGCCAGTTTCCTACACTATCAGCGCGCCCAGTTTTTGGGGTCCATTTCAGTGACCAGTGGCGCGCGTGGCAATCGAATCCCCATGTTCAGCAAAGGGTTTTGGTCGAAACTGTTGGTGATGAAACCTCCGCCCCGCGGCGAGCGGTATAGTTGACGTATGCGGCGCAGCGCCCATCTGATCTTGATCGCTCGCGGCTTATTGGCCGCAAAATTGGCCAGCGGCCCGCTGGTCGTGTATCCTCAAGGGCTGCCGCGCGTCGGGGCCAGAGGAGCGGCCCCCTCACTTCCGCCCTTCATTCCGTAGGAGACTCGGTCTCATGACGAAGCATTTTTCTCGGCGTCAGTTTTTGGAAGACTCGATGTGGGCCGCCACCAGCGCCTTGGCCCTTGCGGCCGTGCCGGCGGCGCGAAGTTTTGC
Organism: Pirellulales bacterium; assembly: GCA_019694455.1. Lineage (NCBI taxonomy): Bacteria > Pseudomonadati > Planctomycetota > Planctomycetia > Pirellulales > Pirellulales bacterium. The sequence goes on along the minus strand of JAIBBY010000100.1, from coordinate 5,870 downwards.
CGACGACGCCTCGAAGAGCCCCAGCGAAAAACTGGGCGTGGCCATCGTGGGGGTCCGCGGTCGTGGTCGCGAGCATATTGAGAACTTCGCCACCCGCCCCGACACCGAGATTCTTTATATCTGTGACGCCGACGAGAAGGTGGGCAATAGCCTCTGCAAAGACGCCGAGCGCCGCCAAGGACGCGCCCCCAAGTATGTTCGCGACATGCGCGAGGCGTTTGAAGATAAGGCCGTCGACATCGTCTCCACCGCCACACCCAATCACTGGCACGCCTTGTGCTCGATCTGGGCGATGCAGGCGGGCAAGGATGTGTACGTCGAGAAGCCGGTCAGCCACAACGTGAGCGAAGGGCGCCGCATGGTTGAGGCCGCCCGCAAGTACAACAAGATTTGCCAGACTGGCACTCAGATCCGCTCCACCGAAGGGACCAAGAAGGCGATGGCCTTTTTGCACGCGGGCAAACTGGGCGACGTGAAACTGGCGCGAGGACTGTGCTACAAGCGCCGCGGCTCGATCGGTCCGCGGCAAGAGCACAAGCCGCCGGCCAGCGTCGACTACAGCCTGTGGTGCGGCCCGGCGCCGATGGACCCATTGACCCGCCGCAACCTGCACTACGATTGGCATTGGGTCTATAGCACCGGCAACGGCGATCTGGGCAACCAAGGCATCCACCAGATGGATGTCGGCCGCTGGGGACTGGGACTCGACGGCCTGGCCAAGCGGGTGGTGAGCTACGGCGGTCGCCTGGGGTACGAAGACGCTGGCGACACCGCCAACACGCAGGTGAGCATTCTCGACTACGGCGACAGAAAGCTGGTGTTCGAGGTGCGTGGCCTGAAGACCGAGCCGCTCAAGGGCGCCGATGTCGGCAACATCTTCTACGGCAGCGACGGCTATCTGGTGATGACCGGCTACTCCAGCGGCGCGGCCTTCGATCGCGACGGCAAGATGATCGAGAAGTTCGAAGGGGGCGGCGATCATTTTGGCAACTTCATTCAGTGCGTGCGCAGTCGCAAGGTGGAAGATCTGAGCGCCGACATCGAGCAGGGACACCAGTCCAGCGCGTTGTGTCACCTCTCGAACATCAGCTACCTGCTGGGCGAAAAGCTGGGACAGGAAGAAGTGAAATCGCGGCTCGGCAACGACGAGGAGAACCAGGAGACCTTTGCCCGCGTCGCCGCGCACCTCAAGGAGAATGGCGTCGATCTGGCCGACACCAAACTGCAGTTTGGCGCCGACCTGGCGTTCAACCCCGCGACCGAGACGTTTGTCGATCATCCGCAGGCCGACAAGCTGCTCACTCGCGAGTATCGCGCGCCGTTCGTGGTGCCCGCCGCCGGCAAGGTGTAGTCTCGCAGATCGTTCAGAGCTTGCTGCCATCAACAGCCCATCGCCACGCGGTGGGCTGTTTTTATAGACCACTCACCGAGCGCCGCGCGTGAATCCAGGCTTCGACATTCTGGCTGAGGACGACGCGATACTGGCGGTGGTCAAGCCGGCCGGACTGCTCACGCAGGCGCCGCCGGGCATCGATAGTCTGGAAGCGCGGATCAAGCACTACCTGCGCGCCGGCAATCCGCGCGAGGGAAGTATCTACCTTGGCGTGCCGCACCGTCTCGATCGGCCGGCATCGGGCGCCATGATCTTTGCCAAACACTCGCGCGGCGCGCGGCGCATCTCCAAACAGTTCGAGCGCCGCGACGTGCGTAAGACCTATTGGGCGCTGGTCGAAGGAATGGTGACGCCCGGCGAGGGAATGTGGCGCGACTACCTGCGCAAGATACCGGGCGAGCCCAAGGCGCAAGTAGTCGCGGCCGACGACCCAGAGGCGAAGCTGGCGGTGCTGCGCTACCGCACGCTGGGGCAAACGCCGCAGGGCGCATGGCTGGAGATTGAACTGGAAACGGGCCGCACCCATCAGATCCGCATTCAGGCGGCGTCGCGCGGTTGGCCGCTGTTGGGAGATGCCTACTACGGCGGCGCGATCCCGTTTGGCGAGCAACACGCCGACGAGCGGTTGCGGTCGATCGCGCTGCACGCGCGGAGCCTGTGTCTCAATCATCCCATGACGCGCCGACCGCTCGAACTGGTGGCGCCTGTCACGACGGCTTGGCGCGCGTTGGGGGTGGGATAGGCGCCGCGAAATAGCGGCTACGGCCCGTCCTGCCGTGACCTATGCTTGCGAAACCCCAGCAGGAGCCAAACCATGTTCACGGCCGTTGCAATCGCGCTAGTCGCTATTTCCGTTCCGCCCGGCGCGTCTCCGCTCAATCACAATCAGCCGGCGCATGGCGGCGACCCGGTGGTGCGCGTCTTCGAGCAACGGCCGATCGACGACTATCGCCGCGCGGCCTGGTGTCGGTATTGTGCCGAGCTGGACATCTACTGGGCCGAGTACCGCGCCAGCGGGTCGACGCCCGCCGCCTTTGATCTGTATCGCCAGAAGGCCAAGGCCGCCAAACGGGCCTACGTCTACCAAGACCCGTATTATGTGGCCGTGCCCGACTATCGCCCGCAACTCGATCCGCGGACGCTGCCGATCGGCGGCGGCGCCGACTGCGAATAATGTGGCCGGCGACGGGCCTGCTTGCGAGATCGTCCGGCGCGCGCCAGATTAGAGCCCACACGGTCGGCGATCGGGGCGCAATATGCCGCCTGGACGCCGACTGTGCCCGTTGTTGGCGAGAATTGTCGCAAAGCGAACCAAGGAGCCAGGAGTGAGAAACGGATCGTATTTGGCCGCGGCGCTGATTGTCTTGGCGAGCATGGCCCACGCGTCAGAGTTGCCCGCGCCGCCACCGGTGTCGAGCTTTGCCCCGGCCGCGACGCTGGTCAAGCTGATCGAACAATACGCCGGTCAGTTGCACGAAGCGACCGCGAGCGAGCAGGCGTACGCCGACGGACAGTCGAAGGTCAAAAAGGAGGCGCACACGCTGGTGGCGCTGGCCTTGTGCCTGGGGCTGTCGGACGAGGAAGCGCCGCTCAAGAAATCGGCGCCAGCCATAGTCGCTGCCGCCAAACAGTTGTCGCAGGCCACCGACTATGCGACGGCGCAAGCGGCCGAGCAGGCGCTGGCGGCCGCTGTGGCGGGCAAGGCGACCGACGGACCGGAACTCAAGTGGGAGCCCGCCGCTTCGATGGGACAGTTGATGAAGCAGGTCACGTTCATCAATGCGCGGCTCAAGCGCGGCGCGCGGCCCGGACCGCGGTTTGAAAAGCAGGCTGACGACAACGCCGCCTACGCCACCACGCTGGCGGCGATCGCCCAGGTGGTGCTGGCAGACACGCACGAAGTGAAAGACCCCTCGCAGATGGACCATTGGTACCAACTGAACGCCGACATGCGCGATAGCGCCGCCGCCGCCGCGCAAGCGCTGACCCAGCGCGACGCCGAGGCCACGCATGCCGCGCTGGTCAAAATGGAGAAAAGTTGTTCGCAGTGCCACCAGTCGTTTCGAGTTGAAGTGTTGGAGTGAATTAAGAGCTTAGTGATTTCGCCGACACGACCGATGCCAGTAGCTTGTCGAGTGAAATGCGAACGGGCTTTGTCTTTGAGCAATGAGCGCGCGTGACGATTTTCAGCAATCAGCCTGGTAGCCCGATCGCGTCGAGCGAGAGTCTCGCGCTGCCCGAGCTGCATTTCACGCATCCCTTGCCGTACGGCGCGATTTTGCACGACGGCGGCGTGCAGTTTGTGATCTTCAGTCGGCATGCCACCGGCATGCGGGTGCTGCTCTACAACCGGGTGACCGACCGCGAGCCCGCGCACGTGGTGTCGTTTCATCCAGAAACCGATCGCTGGGGAGACATCTGGAGCATCTTTGTGCCCGGCCTGGGGGCGGGCCAGCTTTATCACTTTCAGGCCGACGGGCCTTTCGATCTGGAGAAGGGGCACCGCTTTGACGGCGCGGCGCGGCTCATCGATCCGTACGCGCGGGCGCTGGCGGGCAATTTTCTGCCGGCGGGCGATGCGGTGGTGCGGCCCCCCAAGTGCGTGGTGATCGACGACAGCTTCGATTGGCAGGGAGACCGCCACCTCAAACGCAGTTTGTCGGAGACGGTGATCTACGAACTGCATGTGCGCGGGTTCACACGTTCGCAATCGAGCCGTGTCGAACATCCGGGCACGTACCTCGGCGTGATCGAGAAGATTCCGTATTTACAATCGCTCGGCGTGACGGCGGTCGAGCTGATGCCGGTGCACGAGTTTCCGATCAACAACAGTTGGGGAAAGCGCGAGCTGCACCGCAACTACTGGGGTTACGACCCGTTGTGCTTCTTTGCGCCGCATCGCGGTTACGCCGCCTCGCACGAGCCGGGCGCGCAGGTCCGCGAGTTCAAAGAGATGGTGCGCGCGCTGCATCAAGCGGGGATCGAGGTGATTCTCGACGTGGTGTTCAACCACACCGCCGAAGGGAACCATCTGGGGCCGACGCTCAGCTTCAAGGGGTTGGCCAACCGCATCTATTACATGCTGGAGAACGACCCCGCGCTGTACCGCAACTATTCTGGCTGCGGCAACACGGTGAACGGCAACCACCCGATCGTCCGCGAGATGATCTTTTTGTGTTTGCGGCATTGGGTGCTGAACTACCACATCGACGGTTTCCGCTTTGATCTGGCGAGCATCCTGTCGCGCGATCGCGGGGGCGAGCTCGTGCCGAATCCGCCGCTGGTCGAGGCGATTGGCGAAGACCCATTGCTGGCCGACACCAAGATCATCGCCGAGGCGTGGGACGCGGCGGGCGCCTATCAGGTGGGCTCGTTCGCCAGCGGCCGTTGGTCGGAGTGGAACGGACGCTATCGCGACGACACGCGCCGCTTTTGGCGTGGCGATAGCGAGATGATCGGCGCCCTGGCCACGCGCTTTTCGGGGTCGAGCGATCTCTATCAATCGAGCGGCCGGCTCCCGTATCACAGCATCAACTTCATCACCTCGCACGACGGCTTCACGCTTAACGACCTGGTGGCCTACAACCACAAGCACAATGCCGCCAACAACGAGGACAATCGCGACGGCGACAACAACAACTTCAGCGAAAACTACGGCGCCGAAGGGCCGACGCGCCGTCGCAGCGTGGAGCGGACCCGGTTGCGGCAGATCAAGAACATGCTGACCACGCTGCTCTTGAGCAATGGCGTGCCCATGCTGCTGGCGGGCGATGAGTGCCGCCGCACACAGCACGGCAACAACAACGCGTATTGCCAGGACAATGTCATCTCGTGGTTCGATTGGAGGCTGGTGGAGCGCAACGCCGAGTTGGTCCGCTTTGTGCAATCGCTGATCGCGTTCCGCAAGCAGCAGGCCAATGTGCGGCGCACCACCTTTTTGACCGGCCATCTGGCGCCATCCGGCAAGCTGCCCGACGTCGCCTGGTATGACGCGCAAGGCGCGCCGGTCGACTGGACGGCCGACACGCACAGCCTGATGTGTGTGCTGGCGGCGCAGCCCAACGGCGGCGGCAGCGAACATCCTGCCCGCCACTTGCTGCTGTTGTTTCACGCGGGAGCCGCATCGCAAGAGTTTTTTCTGCCCGCGCTGGTGGCGCGCCTGCCGTGGCAATTGTTCATCGACACGGCGGCGGCCGCGCCGAGCGACATCTTTCCTCTCCTCGATGGCCCTGGCGCCCCGGCCGACGGCCACCTGATCGTGCAGGGCCGCTCGCTCACCGCCTACACGGCGCTGGCCGATTAACGCCGCAAAGCGGCGCAGCGGTAAACCTCGACGCTGTAGTCGAAATAGTCGAAGCGCGGCACGCGCGCCGGAAACATGCGCTGCGCATGCGCGTCGAGCCAGGCGCGCAGCTCGTTCGCGGCGCCGCCGCGACTACACGGCAGCACGATCCAGAGCGACGAGTGGGCGGCCGCC
>JAIBBY010000099.1 GCA_019694455.1 Pirellulales bacterium | reverse complement strand
CCCTGCGGCTGCGCCAGCCCCTGCGGCTGCGCCGGCGCTGCCGGTGCCGACGCTGCCGGGAACGCCGGCAGCGGAGCCGCCGATGGAAGCGCCCGCCGATGCGCCGGCCGCGCCGAGCGATGTGCCGGCCGCGCCGCGCGATGCGCCGGCCGATCCGTTCGCGCCCGCGAATCCGTAGTCAGAGCGTTGCGCCGCGAGTTGGAATCGGCAACCGGCCACTAGGCTGAGTGGCGGCGATTGATCTTGTCGCGCAGCTTGGCGGCCAGTTCGTACTGCTCGCTTTGCACCGCCTCGGTGAGTTGCTCGGTGAGCGTTTGCCCCACCTGATACTGCTCGCGCAGCGACTCGCGCAGTTCGACCAGTCGGCCAACCATTTCGTCGTCGTCAAAGCCATTGGGCTCTTCGCCGGCGTCGTAGAACTCGCGAACCCGCGCGAGTCCCTGATTGACCTCTTCGATCGCCGCTTCCGGGCCGACATCCTCCAGTTCGGCGAGCGCCGCCGCCTGCGTGCGATGAAACAAAATGAACGGGCGATATTGCTCGTGCGACTGCACCCATTCTTCGCTTGCCACATGGTCGCGAGCAAAATCCATGAACGCCAGGTTGTGATCGGCGTCTTCGACCGCGCGGCGAAACATGCGCAGCGCGAGCCAGCAGATACGGCGGTGATAGAACTGAATGAACTCGCGGTCGGCCTCCGCGCACTGCTCTTCCGTCATCTGGAAGTCGCTGTCGTGAATCGCGAGGCCGACCAGGTAATCGAAGTAGGTCTCGGCGCCGCCGGGGCGCGAGCCATCGGGGCGGTTCTCAACCTCGAGCTGCAAGACTCCTAGCTCGACGCGCATTTGCAGCACCTCGCGGCCGTCGCTGGTTTCGACGAGGCGCACGCTGATCTCGGAGGGGTCATAGTCCCACTTCCGCAGCACGTGGTCGATGTCTTGTCGCTTTGGCTGTCGCGCCATCGCCGGCGGTTCCTCTCGTAAGCGCGTGCGCCGCTCCGCGGGCGCCGCTCGACAATTATACACCCAACGTGCCCACGGCGAGCGGCAGGCCAAGATGCGAACGGCGTGCCGGCGCGCAAGCTCAATGCCGCTGGTCAATTGAAACGCCGCGCCGCCGGCGCCAGCGGCGCGATCGACCCTGGCGGGCGGCGATAAATCGGGTAACCTAACAGCCCGCCGGTTGACAATGGCGGGGCGCTGATTGCGTCCTTTTCTTCACAAGCTCCCACGATGGGATCGGCTGCATGAGTTCTGGCGCCGCGAGAGTCGACGCCGAGGCGCGCCGCCTCGCCGCATGGCAACGCATTACCCTTGCCACGCTGCTAATTGGCTACACGGGGTATTACGTTTGCCGCTCGAATCTGTCGGTCGGCGGCAGTTCGATCGGGGCCGAGTTCGGGCTCGACAAGGCCGCCCTGGGCAACATCAGCGCCTGGGGATTGGTCTTTTACTCGTTCGGCAAGATCTTCGCGGGCATGGCGTGCGACTTTGTCGGAGGCCGGCGCGTGTTTCTGTTCGGCATGGCGGCATCGACGGCATGCACGGTGCTGTTCGCGCTGGGGCCGAGCTTGCTGCCGGCCGTGCCAGTGGCGACCTTGTTCGTGCTGCTTTGGTCATTGAACCGGCTGGTGCAGTCCCCCGGCTGGGGCGCCTTGGTCAAGGTCTCGGCACGTTGGTTTCCGCTGCAGAGCCACGGCAAGGTGATGGGCATTTTGTGCCTGAGCTATTTGTTTGGCGACGTGGTGGCGCGCGCCTTCTTGGGAGGCTTGCTGCAGGCTGGTTTTGGCTGGCGCGGCATGTTCTACGTCGCCGCTGGCACGTTGGCAATGATTAGCGCGGCGAGTTTTGTGCTGCTGCGCGCCAGTCCACGATCGATCGGGGCCGAAGAGCCGGCCGAGAGTCCTGAGAACCTGTTTGCCGCCAGCCAAGCCGAGGATCATCCGGGGGGCGTGGTCGCGCTGCTATTGCCGTTCTTCACGAGCCCCGCGTTCTGGATGATCTGCGCGATGTCGATCGGGCTGACGTTGATTCGCGAGTCGATGCTGTTCTGGCTGCCAACCTACCTGGAAGAGGTGACCGGCATGCGACCCGGCGATGCGGGATCTTGGAGCGCGATCTTTCCGCTGTTTGGCGGAGTCAGCGCGCTGGTGGCCGGACACTTGACCGATCGGTGGGTGGGGAGCCGAGGGCGGGTGATGTTTCCGGCGTTGGCGCTGTTGGTCGTGCCGCTGGCGCTGTTGGCCTATGTGCCGCAGCAAAGCACACCATGGATGCCGCTGACTTGCTTCAGCGCCACGGCGTTTCTGTTATTGGGACCGTATACCTTTCTCACTGGCGTTTTGGCGCTGGACTTTGGCGGCAAGCGCGGCAGTTCGACCGCCGCCGGATTGGTGGACGGCGCTGGCTACTTTGGCGCCGTGGTGTCGACGCGGTACGCCGGATCGGTGGCGGAGAGTTACGGCTGGGACGCGGTGTTTCAGGGGGCAGCGATCATTGCGGCGCTTACCAGTTTGGCGGCGCTGGCCTATTGGATGCTCGACGCGGCGCAGCGGCGGCGAAGAGCGCGCCGGCCGCCTGTCGCCACGACGCCGGCGATGGCCGAGACTGCCGCGCCGGTCGGCTAATGGTCGCGCGGCGGCTAATATTTGATGAGGCTGAAGCTGTCGTAAGGCGCGATTCGCTTGGCGCCACCGAGCGCGAGTAGCTCAATGACAAACGCGCAGCCCACCACTGTGGCGCCGCACTGCTCGGTCAATCGACAACAGGCGGCCATGGTGCCGCCGGTGGCCAGCAAATCATCGACCAGCAGCACACGCTCGCCGGCATGAATGCCGTCGCTGTGAATTTCGAGCGTGTCGGCGCCGTATTCCAATTCATATTGGAAGGTGTGTGTGTTGAACGGCAGCTTGCCCGGCTTGCGCACGGGGACGAACCCGGCGTTCAGCTCCAGCGCCAGTGGGGCGGCGAAGATGAAGCCTCGCGCCTCGGCGGCGGCCACCGAATCGACGCGCTGGTCGCGGTAATGATCGGCCAGCCGCGCGATGACCTCGCGAAACGCCTCTGGCGCCTTCAGCAGCGGCGTGATGTCGCGAAACAGGATGCCCGGCTTGGGAAAATCGGGCACGTCGCGCACAAAGGTCGTCAGGTCGAGTTGTGTCGCGCGCTGCATGGCGTATGGCTCACTAAGGGATGTGACATTGGGCTTCGCGAGGCTGAATGATAGCGCGCGGCGGCGGAATCGCAACACGCAAGGGGGAGACTTTCGGCCTAGCGCGTCTTGGCGCCAGTGGCCGCATGCGCCACGCGCGGCTCGGCCAACGCGATGGCCAACCAGCCGTCGTTCAACTCGATTTGCGTCACGCGAATCGATTGCAACTCTTTGTTTTCTTGAAACCGCTTGGGCAGCAAGCTGAACCGCTTTTCGCGGGGGAAGGTTTTGGAAAAGATGCCGCGCAGCGCAATCTGACCACGCAAGGTGATGCGATTGCCGATCAGTTGCACCACGCCGTCGCGCACCAGATCGCCGGTGGGGCTGGTCTCGTCGGGGCGGTAATACACCCGCACGGTGAAGTCTCGATAGGTGTCTCCCTCGGCGCGGAGTTCGTCGAGATGCAAATTGATTTCCACGCCGCCGTCGCGGACGCGCACCAGAAACGAATCGTTGGGCGCGAAGGTCAGGAAGACGTCGTTGCGCAAGTTGTCTGGCGCTTGCTCGAGCGGACGATTGAGGCGCTCGGTGATCCAGCCGAACAGCTCCGCCTGGCTGAAGGTGCGGCCATTCAGATCGAGTTGATTGAACACGTTGTTGAGCACCGACTCGTGAATCTGAATGCTGGCCAAGGCGTCGCTCGGCGCGCGAGGCCGTGGGGTATTGGCGGCCAATTGGTGATCGCCCGCCAGTCGCAGCCGCAGCGTTAGCCGTTCGGCCGTGGTTTGCATCTCGGCGACGGTTGGCTCCAGCCGCAGACGCTCCAGCGGAATCAGCACCCGCTCGCGTAGTTGCTGGTTGGACTCGGCGATGCGCTGGTCGACCTGCAGCTCCATTTCGCGCACTGCCTTGGAGATGATCTTGCGGCGCAGCTCTTGCTCGGCTTCGCGGCGGCGCTCGTTGTATTGCTGGCGAATGAAGCCCTCGACCATCGAGCCCAGAATCGGCACGCCCGTGAGCGGGGTTTCGACGCCGCGCAAGTGCGTGCGCGTCTGCGCGTCGGCCTCGGTCCAGTCGGATTGCAAGCCGGCCATGGTGAACTCGAACGGTTTTTCGATCTGGTAGGTGCTGTTCATGCCGGCCCAGACCGTGGCGCCCGCCGGTTTGGCCGAGGTGCGCGCGTGCACCAGCCCGCTGGCTTGCAAGCGAAACCGCAATCGCCCGGGGTCGGGTACAAGTTGCACGGCCAACTTCGTGGTGGTGTGCGTGTGGCCGCGGGTGGCGAGCCCCAAGATCTCCTCGCGCACAAACTCGTCGCGCGAGGGTTGGCCCGGCATCATGCGGGTCAGCAGTGTGTCGGTGATGACGATCCGCACGTTGGCGCCACGATAGGCCGAGTCGATGTCGCGCGCCAGCCGCTGCGCGGCCGGCAGCTTGGCGCGGCGCAACTGGTGCCAACTGGCGGTCACCAATTCGCCGGTGCTGGCCTTGCCGGCGACTTCGTAGGCTTCCAGCTCGCGCATCAGCTCATCGACGTCGACCGTTTCCGCGGCCCAGTACTTGAGTTCGCTGCGGAGCGACAGCAAGGGGTGCGCCGTCATAAAGCGGCGCTGCTTGGACGACAGGCCACGGGTCGAGAGTCGCTCCAACGCATCGCGAGCGATCTGCCGCCGCCGATCGGCGGCGGCCTGGCGATGTTCCGCCAGTTCGTGCAGGCCATCGAGCAACAGGAATTTGCGCCAGCCATCGCCATTGGGCGAGGCGTGGGTCAGCGCGTCGACGCGCGACAGGCAGGCCAGCAAACGCTCTGGCTCGGGCGGCTCGGTCAGCGCCAACGCGTCTTGGGCCTGCGGCAGCGCGGCGACTTGCTCCCAGATCAGACAGCGGCGCTGCACGGCATAGCCGACGCGCCGCAGTCGTTCGGCGGTTGCCGCGTCATCCATGCGCAGGGCCAGCTTTTCCACTGTGTTGCAGGCGGAGCGCAAGCGGCTGATGACTGGCTGCGCTTGCGGGGTGCGGGGGCCGCCGAGGGATTCGAGCTCGTCCAACCCGTGCAGCACGTCGGCGGCCCAGTCTTGAGCGAAGGCCGCTTCGTGGATCGCCGTCAGGTCGTCGCGCAGTTCGGCTGGCGCCTTCCAAGCGGTGGTTTCTTCGGCGGCAGGCGTCTCGGCCACGGGGGCCGCTTCAAAATCTTCGGGGCGATCTTGGGGCGCGGCGGCTTGTTCCCCCGGCCGCAGCGCCACGCGCACGGCGTCTAGCTCGTTGTCAGGTAGCACGGGTCCGCTGGCGATCGGCGCGCTGGCCGGTGGATCGGCCAAGGTCGGCTGCGGCCCCTCGTCGGCCACCAAATCACCGGCGTTGGGGTCGAGCGACCAATTGTCCTCTAGCTGCGGCAATTGCTCGGAGAGGTTCGTTGCGGCAGCGGGCGAAGGAGGATCGGTAAAGAACTGCGTCGGCTCGGCGCTGGCCGCTGGCGATTGGACCAGGGGCGCCAACGATTCGACGCTGGCCGCAGTCGCCTCATCATCGGAGGCGGGCGGCTGTGCGGTGGGCGGCTCGCTACTCTGAGGACTCTCGGGCTCGATGGTCCAGGCGGCCTGGTTGGCCCAGTTGGAGCCCGCCGGCTCCGGAGTTTCGCTCGACTCGTGAACGATCTCGTTGGTGGCGTAATAGGCGTCGTATTCGCCTGTGGCGGGACCGGCCAGCGGTAGGTTGTCGCTGGATACAAGCGCGCTAGCGGCATACGGCTCTTGCTGCGCAGGCGTCGGTTCCACTACCTGCGTCATGGCGTAGTCGTCGCTGGCCTCGGGCACTTCGCGCTCGGGGGCCGGACGCGCGGGCAGCGGCTCTTCATGGCGGCGCGCGATCCGTTCCCAGCCGCGCGGCGCCATCAGGCTCAAAACGAACAGGCCGGCGAGCAGAATCAGAAATGGCCAGGTCGGCCGCGACTCACGATGTTTCATCAGCAACGTTCTCCGCCTCGGCCGCAAGTCTGGTAGTAGCGACAAGCTGTTGCCAGCGCGAAGCAATTACCCCCGCGACGACACGCGCCCTTCGGAAAGTATCGGTTTGCCAGGCGCGCGCGCATGACCGGCGCACGGCCGCCAAATACTGGAACGGAGCGCGCGGCGCGCCGCTAGCAGCGGTGTGCCAGCACAAGCCGGGCGATTGAGGCAAAGACTACTGGCGCGGCGGCGGCATGCGCTCGATCAGCACGGTGTCTTCGTGCTCGTAGGCGGGCGCGCAGCAGCAGAGAAAGGTCAGCGTGTCGCTCGACGTGTTGGTGATTTGATGCGCGAGGTTGGGCGGGATAGCGATGGCGTCGCCGGGTCCGACGTCGCGCAGTTCGTCGGCCAGTTGCATGCGCCCGCTGCCCACCAGGATGTAATAGATTTCTTCCGCGCGCGGATGGTAGTGCGGCGTGGTGCTCTGCCCCGGCCGCAGCCGCGCCTCGGCCAGGCTCTGATTGCGGATGGTCGAGTTGCGATGCGCGAGCAGTTCACGAATTTCCGAGCCGTCGGCGGTGGTAAAGGCCGGCACGCGGTCGATGTTGTGGACGTCCATGTAGATGCCTCTTCTCGAACTGAGAGCCTGTGTGGTTAGTGCGCGATCCGCACTCCGATTACCAGAAACAACAAGCCGCAGAGGACGGCGCCAAGCAGGGCGGCATAGATGGCGCCGCGCCAGATTGTCCTTACGAGCGAGCCGATACTACCGTAGACCGAAAATAATAGTCCGATCATTGCGACATAGGGCGCGGCCGAGCGGAATAACCCGGCTGACATAGAAAAGAATATGGCAAAATACCATCTCAAGGCGGATGAGGCGCTGACGACTTTGTACCCGCCTTGCTATTACTGCAAGCATTTGCAGACCGTGGGCCAACAGGGGGAACCGTTCAACAATTGGACCTGCAAGGCGTTTCCAACAGAAATCCCCTATATGATTCTGGCTCGGGAGCAGGAGCACAATCAGCCGTGGCCGCCGCAGGTACAAACCGGCGACTATGTCTTTGAGAGTTGGGTTTACGACCGCTGTGATGGCGTGATGCGGGTAGTGGATTTTTGGGGGGAGTGGCGTTATCTCACCAAGGCCGAAACCAAGGCTGTAAAGCCACAAGACAAGGAGCCTGGTTCTCGTTAATCGCACTGGCAGGGACGGGCGGGGACAAGTTGCGGAAGCCTAGAATCGCAATCAAGTTGGATGCTACAGCAGCCGGCAACGCCGAAAAGCAGGCGCCAGAAACGCTAAAGAACGCCGTGGCCGCCAGCAGTTGGCGAATCGTCAGACGTCGCGCGTCGTTCATGGCGGCGGAATCGTAAACAATCGCAATTCAATCGATCTCTGGCTCGCGCTTGCGAAACACGCCCACCATTGCCGGTGGATAACTGCGCACGTCCCACGCGTCGGCTTGTGGCAAGAGCGACATGTCGAACTGCTTGTCGGACTCGACGACCAGCGCGCTCCCCGCGGGGGCGCGATCTTGCAGACGCGTGACCAGATCGAGCATCTCGCCCAGCCGATCGACATAGAGCGCGTAGGGGGGCGAGCAGAAGACGAGCCAGGGGATTTCGGTCAGTCCGCGCGGCTGGCGCGACCAGGCAAAGGCGTCGCCCACCACGACCTGCGCGCGATCTTCGACACCGAGAAGGCGGGCGTTCTCGCGAATGATGGCGGCGGTGGGATGATGGCGCTCGATCAGCACGGCACGCTCGGCGCCACGGCTCATGGCCTCCAGTCCCAAGGCGCCGGTGCCGGCGAAGAGGTCGATCGCCTGGCGCCCCTTGACGTCGCTCTGGACTAAGTTGAACACCGCCTCGCGGACGCGATCTTTCATTGGCCGGGTGCGCTCGTCGCCGCTGTATTTGAGTTTGCGGCCGCGAAACAGC
>JAIBBY010000098.1 GCA_019694455.1 Pirellulales bacterium | reverse complement strand
CACGCAATGCCTGGAGAACCCAACAGCCGACCGGCCCGCGCCGCGCGTCCTGGCCAGCTTGGCGCGGGAACGCGAGTGGGAGAGCCTGCTCGCAGCGCTGACCCAACTCGAAGCGGCCGGCGCCCCCCTCGACTGGCAGGCCTTCTACAGCCAACAGCCGGGGACCTATCGCCGCGTCCCACTGCCGACCTATCCCTACCAGCGCCAAAGCTATTGGCTTGGTCCGGCTCGTGGCCAAGCTCAACTACCAACAACGGCAACGGCGCTGACGCCCAGCCACCAAGACGATGCGCTGCCATCGATCGAAGGCTGGGTGCATCGTCCGGTTTGGCGAGAGACAGCATCTTCAACGGATGGCAAACTCCTTGGCCGTTGGCTGCTGGTCACGTCTGACCCAAAAGACGATGTGGCGCTCAGTGCGTGTTTTCCCCCTACAGCCGACTCGCTGATTTGCGCCCAAATTGGCGATCAATTCCTGCGTGTCGACCAGCAGCGCTATTTCGCCAATCTCTCGTCTACCAAGGACATGGAGTCCTTGTTCCACGCTGCGCAAGCATCGGACTCACCGCTCGCGGGAATCCTCTTTGTTCCCAAACTGGAACCACAGTCTGACTCGGTCCAACAGACTGAGAGCGGCCTGAACAACGTCGACCAACTGCGCATCGCGCTGCAAGCCGCTGCCATCGTATTTGAGCAGCCGCTCGACTTCCTGATCCTGACTCGCGGCGCCCAAAAAGTGCGCTCCGATGACATCGTTACGCTCAGCCACGCGGGATTATGGGGATTCGGCCGCTGCGCCGCCAAAGAACTGTCGCGGATTCGCGTGCGGCTTTGTGATCTTGATGCGAGCAAGCCCTTTGCCGACATAGCCAGCGCCATTGCTGGCGACGATGAGCCGCAAACTGCTTACCGCGCGGGGCGCCGGCATGCGCCGGAGTCAGAGACTGTCTCTGTGGATGCCCTCCCAGAGCGCCCGCTGGTGCGCGGCGATGGCGTCTATCTGGTCACGGGAGGCGCCGGCGCGGTGGGCACAAAGTGCGCCATGGCGCTCATCCAGCAGGGCGCTCGCAAGCTGGCTATCTGTGGGCGCAGTTCGGCGGCGTGCATCAGTCAGTTGCAGACTAACGGCGCCACGGTAAGGTACTATCAGGCCGATCTCCGCGATTCCGGCCAGGTCGGGGCACTCATCGCGGCGATCCATCGCGACTTTGGCGCGCTGCACGGAATTGTGCATGCCGCCGGCGTCTTACAAGATCGCCTGTTGTTGAACCTTTCCGGCGATGACTTGTCGACTGTGTGGAACAGCAAGGCCGCCTCGGCCGCGCTGCTCTGCGCGGCGACGCAATCCGCGCCGCTCGACTTCTTTGTCGGCGTCTCATCGCTGGCGGCGATTGCCGGCAATGTTGGCCAGGCAAACTACGCCGCCGCCAACGCCACGCTCGATGCAATCTGCCAGGCAGAGTTTGTGCATGCCCGTTGCCGCATGACGTTGAACTTCGGACCCTGGCACGGCGCCGGTATGAACAGCAATGCGGCGTTGGCAAACAAATGGTCGCTGCAAGGACTGGAAACCATCTCGGCCGATCGTGGCGCTCAGCTCTTGGATTGGTCATTCACTCATCCTGCCGACCAATGGTGTTTGTTCCCCGCCAACGGCGCCGCCGTTTGGCCTCGCCAGTATGCTCGCAACCAAGCGCCAGACTTGCGCAAGGCGCCAACCAAAGAAACCAACTCCGTGTCTGGCTCAATCATCGAGCTGGTAAGCGCCACTGTTGCCGAAGTCGTCAACGCCTCGCCGGAGCGATTGCCGCTCGACAGCACGTTTCGCGAGCTTGGCATCGATTCGTTGATGGCCGACGAGATCGCTCGGAGGCTCCAAGCGCGAATCCCACACCTTAACTTGAGTGCTACACAGCTATTCGAGCATCCAACGATCCGCGCGCTATCCGCCCGACTTTCGCGTGATGCGGGCGAAAACAGCTTCCAACACTCCAGACAGGATCGCTCACTCGCCACAAGCGCTGAACATCCCGCCGATGCCGCGAATTTGGGTAACACCGCGACTCACGATATCGCGGTAATCGGTTACGCTTGCCGGTTTCCGGGCGCGAACAATACCGAGGAGTTCTGGCGCCTGCTCAGCGATCGCCGATCGGCGATTGCCCCAATTCCCGAAGATCGCTGGCGCATCGCCAGCCAATTCGATCCGTCGATCGCCGCACGCCTTCAACGAGGCAAACTGGTGGGGGGCTTCCTCGACAAGATCGACGAGTTCGATCCGCGATTCTTCCGCATATCGCCCTATGAGGCGCGCAGCATGGATCCGCGCCAGCGCCTGCTGCTCGAAGTGGCGTATCACTGCGCAGAACATGCGGGCTATGGCGGCGCCGCGCTGAGATCGTCGCGAACCGGCGTTTTTGCTGGTTCCGGCGCTCACGACTATCTCGCCGCGGCTGATCCCGGCGATCTCGGCGAACATGCCGCCACCGGCGGAACGGCCGCCGGCCTGCCCGCCCGCTTGGCGTACCATCTTGATCTGCGCGGGCCTTTGCTCACCATCGACACGGCCTGCAGCTCCTCGCTGGTGGCCCTCAGTGCGGCGGTTGCGTCATTGCGGTCAGGACAATGCGAGATGGCGTTTGCCGCCGGCGCGCACCTGAACCTGCGGTTCGGCCCGTACTATGCGCTGTCGCGCGCCGGCGCACTGTCGCCCACAAAGACCTCCGCCCCCTTCGACCGCCGCGCCGACGGCTTTCTGCCGGGCGAAGGCATAGTGGTCTTGCTGCTGCGACCGCTTGCCGACGCGGTTCGAGCAGGCGATGCGATCTATGGTGTGATCAAAGGCGTTGCCGTCAACAGCGACGGCGCCACCAATGGGCTTACCGCTCCCAACCCACAAGCGCAAGCACAACTACTCTTCGACGCCTGGTCCGACGCGCGCATTGATCCAGTGACCATATCGCATATTGAAGCGCATGGCACCGGCACCGCGCTCGGCGATCCCATTGAGCTGTCCGCCCTCGAAACGGCGTTCACCCAACAGACCGGTCGCAAGCAATTTTGCGCGGTCGGGTCGGCGAAGCCCAACATCGGCCATGCCGATGCCGCGTCGGGACTTGCTGGCGTGTTGAAGGTGCTGCTGTCGCTTCGCCATGGCCGCCTGCCGGCATTGCCTGATTTGAGCGAGCCCAATCCGCGCTTCGCAATTGAAACCTCCGCGATCACATTGCTCGATCGGACTCGCGCGTGGCCAGCCACCCCGCTGCCGCGGCGCGCGGGCGTCAGCTCCTTTGGCTTCACCGGGACGAACGCGCACGTCGTGTTGGAAAGCGCCCCTAGCGCGCCCGTGCCACGCAATTCGCCAGACGATGTTGGCTTGCTCCTGATATCGGCGCTTAGCGCCAGCGCGTTGCGACGACTACTGACGGAATACCAGCGCTGGGCGACTGAAGCGGTGGCTGATTGGTCGCTTGCCGATGCATGCTTCACTGCCGCTGTGGGGAGGGCTCACCAGGCGCACCGGGTCGCGATTGTCGCAACAAGCGCTAGTGATTTGATCGAAAGTCTCGATCAGGCGATTGGTGGCGGCGATCGGCCGACCCTAGCGTCCATTTACCGCTCGCCCCAAGATGAAGCAGAGAGTCGCCAATCAGAAAGTGACCTGCGCCGCTTGGCTCAACTGCTGCCGACGAGCGTCCTGGCACTGGCCAATGATCTTTGCGGCGGGGAGCTAGCGACTCGCGCCATGCTAGTGGAGACGGTATCACCGCTGCCCCCGGCCAACTCCGCCGAGAGAAAATTGCTGAGCCATCTGCTCGCCGCACTCTATGCTGCCGGAACCGATGTTGATTGGCAAAGATTCTATGCCGGCCAAGAGCGTCGCAGAATTGCCTTGCCGCTCTATCCCTATGAACGCCAATCGTATTGGTTGAACGTGGATTCCAACGGCGATACGACCAACACCAAAGCGGATGGATCACCGTCACACGACCTGCACCAATTGATGCGCGAGCCCGTCTGGGAGCGTCTGGCGCCGCACGACCATGAGATGCCGAGTCGGCTCGATGGCCGCTACTTGTTGCTCCACGATGAATCCGGCTTTTCCGATCGACTTGCCACTGAGCTGGAACGCCGCGGCGC
This sequence comes from Pirellulales bacterium, assembly GCA_019694455.1. Taxonomy (NCBI): domain Bacteria; kingdom Pseudomonadati; phylum Planctomycetota; class Planctomycetia; order Pirellulales; species Pirellulales bacterium. The sequence continues at coordinate 3,962 of JAIBBY010000098.1, read as the reverse complement.
CCAACTGCTACATGTGCGGTTCGGCGACACATTAAACCGCGAAGCCCACAATGCTTGGCGCGCCAACTACCAAGACCCCGATCAAATTCGTGGGCTGTTATCGCGATTGAGCTCGGAAGATTGCTTACCGTCGACCGTTGTCGACGCCCGATCCGTACGCTCGCCAGGTTGCGAACTTGCAGCCGCCGATAGCGCAGCGCAGCTACTAATTCTCACGCAAGCCTTGTCGGCTGTGCGCGGGCCGGGCATCGACCTTTGGATCATCACTACGGACAGCCAGCACGTACTCGACTCCGACGACTGCCGAGGGGCGCAACAAGCCGCGCTCTGGGGAATGGGGCTCGTCATCAATCGCGAAATCCCGCGCCTGCGCTGCCGTTGCGTCGATCTGGCGCTCCGAGAACTTGCTACCGGCGAGGTCGTGAGCGACCTGGCCGAATGGTTAGCCAAGCCGCCAGCCAATGTGGAAATCGCAATTCGCAATCGATCTTTATATTCCCGTGGCCATGTCGCGATTGAGCCTCGCGCCGACCAGTCAACCTGCGTCATCCAACGTGGCGGCGTCTATTTGATTACCGGCGGACGAGGCGGTATCGGGAGCGAATTGGCCAAATGGCTACGCGAGCGATTTGACGCGCGCGTCATCCTTATGGGCCGCTCGCAATTCGCTGCTCGCGAATGGCTCGAAGACGCGCACATCTGCGGCGTAAGTGCCGATGTCACCGATCCTACACAATTGAGGGCGGCCCTCGACGGGATCCGTCGCCGTTTTGGAAGACTGGATGGAGTCTTTCACGCGGCGGGCGTCCTCACCAAGAATGCCATTCACGCGGAGACCAAACAATCGCTGAACTTGTGCCTTGCGCCAAAAGCCACTGGAGCACAAGTGCTGATCGATGCAATCGTCGACCAACCTGTCGATTTCCTCGTTTTCTTCTCGTCGGTGGCCGGCGTCACCGGCAACATCTTTCAGGCTGGCTACTCGGCCGCCAATCGCGTGCTAGACAGCAAGGCGCATTACGCCAGGTCGCGCGGCGTCCATGCCATCTCCATTGCTTGGGATGCGTGGCGCGATGTCGGCATGGGCGCCGCGATGGCGCCGCTGTTGGCGGAGCGCGACGAAAGCGGCCTCTCGACTGGCGAATGCCTTGCGGCGCTTGAACACGCCCTGACTACGGATCGACCAAATCTGACCGTCGCACGTGACTCATTGGCGCCGCCGACGATTCGTCCCGAAGCGAAGGTTCCACAAACAGCGCCAAGTCCATCCGCTGATTTGGCCCACGAGGATCATCGCGTGGCGCAATGGTCAATCGAACAACTCGTCGAAACCGAGTTGTGCGCCGTGCTAGGCATGGCCAAAGCGTCGTACGATCGCGGCACAACCTTCATGGACGCAGGGCTCGATTCGATGCTGGCCGCCAAGCTGGTGAAACGGTTATCGGCCGCGCTCGGCCAACGGTTGGCCGCCACCCTGCCGTTCGACTTCCCCACGATTGACCAACTCGCGCAACACCTTGCCACAAAAAGCGATGCGCCTGATCGCTGGCCCTCCCCCCTAAGCTATGATTATGCTGGAGAGTCTGTCTCGTCGACCATCTCCCATCGCCAAATGTCCACTCCTCACGATGGGACCATAACGCTTCGTTCCGGGCGGCGCGCCGCTCCTGTTGCTCGCTATCTGCGCTGAATGGCGATTCTTGTTCATTTTGAGAACGGTCTCACAGTCGAGGTCGACGGCGACGTCGCGCTCACTACCGATGAGCGCGCCGAACTGACAGCGCGCTTTGGCGCGGCCATCACGCGCGAAACACGCCTGTCCGAAGACCAGCCACAGTCCACGCCGGAGTTCGCCCTGATCGGTTTGGCCGCGCGCATGCCTGGCGCCGATTCGTTAGACGACTTCTGGAAATGCCTCCTTGAGAACCGTGACGCTATTGCGTCCGCGCCAGCGGTCCGTGGCGATCTCACCGGCGGCTTGCAGGGCGCGTTTCTCCATGATGTCGATCAATTCGACGCTACGCTGTTCGGCATTTCCGCCCGCGAGGCGGAGTTCATGGACCCGCAGCATCGCATCTTGCTCGAAGTCTGCTGGGAAGCCTTGGAACGCGCCGGCTATGCGGGCGCCTCGCTGTGGGGCGCGCGGGTGGGCGTTTTTATGGGTGCCAGCGGCAGCGAGTACGCGCATCGCTTCATCGGCCACCCCGAGATCATCGACCGCTATTTCGGCTCCGGCAACGCGCTGTCGATGGTCGCCAACCGAATCTCTTATCAGTTCAACTTTCGCGGGCCCAGCATCGCCATCGACACCGCATGTAGTTCGTCACTGGTCGCATTGCAAATGGCGACCGAAAGACTTGCCCGTCAAGAGTGCGATGTCGCGCTAGTGGGTGGCGTGAATCTCCTGTTCTCGCCAGAAATGTACGAGAATTGTCGCCGCGCGAAAATGCTCGCGGCCGACAGCCGCTGCAAGACGTTCGACGACCGAGCCGATGGTTACGTGCGCAGCGAAGGGGCGGCCGTCGTCGTGATCAAACGAAAGGACGATGCCGCTCGCGATCGCGACCATGTGTGGGCAACCATCCAGGCCGCGACGACAAATCACGACGGACGTTCGAACGGTCTGACCTCGCCTAATGGTCCGTCTCAAGTCGCCCTGTTGCGGCAAATTTACGCGCCGGACAAGATTCCGCCCAACTCAATCTCTTACATCGAAGCTCACGGCACTGGCACGCAGCTTGGTGACACGATCGAAGTCCAATCGCTGGCGGAAGTGTTTGCGGTCGCCAATCAATTCCAGTCGTGCGCGATCGGGACACTCAAGACGCAGTTCGGACATTTGGAGCCCGCCGCCGGAATCGCCAGCGTGGTGAAGGTGGTTCTGGCGCTGCGACATGGCCAGATCCCGCCGTTGCGAGGGTTGCAATCGCCCAATCGCCTGATCGAGTTCGAGCGCACACCGTTTTACGTGGTCGATCGCGCCGTGTCTTGGCCCAGAACTCAAGAACGTGTGCGGCGCGCCTGCGTTAGCGCGTTTGGCTTTGGCGGCGCCAATGCGCATGTGGTATTGGAAGAGCCACCCCATGAGGCGCCACAGCGATCAACGCGGCGCCAGCGCCTGTTCCTCATTTCCGCGCAGAACCAACAGACTCTTGCACGACTCGCCCAACGCCATCTCGATCAACTTGCCGAGTATGGAGAACGATTCGACGACGTCTGCTACACACTGGCGGTGGGACGCGCGCATCTCCGCCACCGGATCAGCTTCCTGTTTACGACCCGCGAGCAACTAGCGACGCAGCTTCTACAATTCATTGCCGATCCTTCAACGGATTCGGTCGGTCACGCGGAAGTCGCAAGTAAGGCGCCAATCAATCTTGGCGTGCTTGTCTCAATGGTCGATCGCATCCTGAAAGATCAACCAGCGCTCGCCAGCTGCTTGACCAACCTCTGCACGGGACCGCTTTGGGAACGAATATGCTTCGAGTTTGATGGGCGGATTCCGATAGCCTCCGCGGCCACCGTGGACCGAGCAGCATTGATGCCGATCTTAGGCCAATTTTGGCAGTATGGCGTCGACGTGGACTGGCAGCGGTTCTATTCCGACCAAATTTGTCGACGAGTTCCCCTCGCGACATATCCCTTTGATCGCAAGCGATATTGGATTGCAGCGCCGGACCGTCGTGTGACCGCGCCAGCGGCATCGACACAAGACAAATCCGCCCCGCTGCTTAGTTCTGCAACAGCCAATACCACTGCCGCCGACGATAACAAGGAAGAAAAGAAACTGGCCGAGTGGTTTTTGGAGCCGGTGTGGGAGCAGGCGGAGTCCACTGGTGATCGCCGGCCGCTGCCGGCCGGGACGTGGCTGGTGTGGGGACGCGGCGACGGGCCTCAGACCCAAGCCCTGATCGCGGGTTTATGCGCCCGCGGCGCGCGGGTCGCGCTGGTCGCCCCCGGCG
>JAIBBY010000097.1 GCA_019694455.1 Pirellulales bacterium | reverse complement strand
AATCGAGCGGTTGTAATCACAAGTGCGCTGGACGAGGTGACGAAAGCGGACTGGTGTCCGCTGAAGGGGGTGCGAGACGAGTCGGTGGATTACAGACCGGACGCGCCGGCGCTGGTGGCCGCGATCGCGCCGCCGCCGCCCGGGCCACCCGGTCCGCCGGCGCCCGCCATTTGGGCGCGCATGCGGTTCATGGCGGCGAGCAGTTCGGCGCGATCGATAAAGCCATCGCTGTTGGCATCGCTGCGAGCAAAGTTGGGGCGCATTCGCTCGTCGACTTCGCTCTCGGCCAGTTTGCCGTCGCCATCCTTGTCGTTGCGCTGCATTATCATGCCGACAATCGCGGCGGGATCGAAATTGCCGCCACCGGCGTCACGTTTCTTCTTTTCGCCGTCTGGCGCGTTGCCATCGGCCTGCGCGGCACTGGCGACCGCCGAGGCCGGTCGGACCTCGCCGCTGGCATCGGACTTGGCATTGGAGCGTTTGGCGATCAATTCGCGCTCGGCGTCGATCGGCGGCAGTACGGGGAGATCGACCGTATCGATGAACGTTTTGTAGTTCATCACCACTTGATCGGCGGCGCTGAGACCGGAACGCACCACCACAAACTTTTCGTTGGTGGAGCCGATTTCGATTTTGCGGGCTTCGAGCCCCGTGGGCGTGCGAACGAGCGCCAGCGTGTGCCCGGCGCGTTCGAAAACGGCCTGCACGGGGACTTGGAGGGCATTGGGCGTTTCTTCGACGCGAATTTTGACTTCGGCGGTCATGCCGGGTCGGCTGCCCGGCGGAGGGGCGGTGATTTCGATGGTGGTGCCATACTCCTTGACCGACGAGTTGAACCAGTTGCCAGGGAGCGGATAGTCGTCGACCTTGGTGACGGCGCCGGTGAGTTCGATTTCGGGGAAGGCGTCGAGCCGAATGACGGCGGGTTGACCGGCACGTACCCGGTCGATGCGCGACTCGTTGATCTTGGCTTTCACCTGCATCTTGGTGGGATCGGGAAGCCGAATAATGACCTGCCGCTCGCGCACCGAGGCGCCGGCTTCGATGACAACGTCGCTCGAACCGCGGCGGTCGCTCTTGTTGGCGTAGACGACTTGACCGGCCGCTGGCGCTTTGAGCTCGCAGCGGTCGATTTGCAGTTGAATGTGCTTCAACTTGTCCTGGTCAAGAGCATGGGTGTTTTGTTGGCTCTTGAGGTTGGCGTCGGCGGTTTTGATGTCGGCTTCGAGGGTGCTGAGCATTTTGGCGCGCGTGTAGTCGCGCAGGACGTTGAGCTTGGTGTTGGCGGTGGCCAGATCCATTTTGGCCTTCTCAACGGCGAATTTGTCGGCGTCGAGTTGCAGTGAGGTGACGTAGCCCTTGGCCGCTAGTTTTTCGCTATGCAGGGCATAGTCCTCGGCGCGACGCAGACTCTCCTCGGCGACTGAGATTTCGCTTTGGATGATCTGTTCTTCTTGCCGAAAAGTGCCGTTGAGGTATTCCTCGCGGCTGATCTTGGCGGTGTTCAAGGCGCTTTCAGCTTGGATCACCGCCGCGGCGCTCGTGTTGCAAAGGATCTGTTGTTGCGAAAGCTCTTCGCGCAGGGCCGAAGAATCGAGCCGGACCAGGAAATCGTTTACTTTGACGTTGGTTCCTTCGGGGACGATCTCGAGAATCGCGGTCCCGGCGGTGTTTTTGGATTGAACTTCGCAAGCGACTTCGACGTTGGCCGAGCTTTCGATTTCGCCTTGTTCGGTGACTTCGTAGATAAAGAGATCTTGCTTGACTGGCTGCAGGACAAGCCGACTCGAGAGGTTGCTCTTGGATCGCCACGGCTTGAAATAGGCGAGGCCGCTGCCGCCCACCATGACGGCAATCGCAATCACCACGAGCAGGCCACGGAAGATGGCCGCTCGACGTGACGAGCGATCTGGCAAAGCCGATTGAGAAGTCATGCGAGATCGCCTTGCGGACTGGCTCTTGGGGCGAATTGCCGCGCGAAGCGCAAATTGCGCAACCGCCCCGGACGGAACGACTTAAATTGTAGACAGGCCGGCGCTGAGTGTCATCTCCAATGCACTGCGGGGAGAACCACCCATCAACCTTAAACCCCGGCGAATCGGATTTGGTTTCGCGGGATTCGCTGGCTATTTCTACGGCACACGATGCAGTATGGGTCGGCGGCGAATCACACCGCCTCGATGTCTTGGTGCTGGCGTTGGATCGCCTGCCAGCGCGTAATTCGAGGTTAACCGAGCCGTGGCTCAAAAATCAAACACTTCGTAACGCCACGGACAATTGCGCGTGCCCGGCGGCGATGCTTCGAGCAAATCGAATTGCACGAAACAGGGGGGTAAGACTCCGAAAACCCCTGTCCGACAACTCTGAGAGCGGCTCGTGTCAATTGCCGCAAACTGTTGGCATGTTATTCGTTAGGCGCAAGCAGATGTTCCGGTGGTTGGGGAATTGAATTCGGAGTTTTCGGAATTGCGGTAGCGCGAGTATCGCAATTGAAATACACCCAATTCGGAGGCCAATCGCGCGAGCAGCGACCGCCACCACAGAGGGGGCGCCGAGCGGCGGTCAGGGGAGATCGGCAACAATTGGTGGCGGCGGCAGCGATAGCCGGGAGCGCATCAGCCGGCGGCGGATCCAGCGCCGGGCAGGCACCTCGACCAACTTATGGACCGCGATCGAAAAAAGCACTGAACCAATAATGATTCCGAACATGTAGTTCAGAGGGTGGGGAACTTCGTCGACCGTCTTATCTCCCACCTCCGCGGCGACAGGTTGCGGCTGGTCTTGGGGAGGCGCTGGTTCCTGTCCCGCGGCGATCGCCTGCTGTTGCTCCATGAGTTGCCTGCCGCCAAGCGGGAACCAGGCAACCATCAATGCGTAGCTCACCACGGCAAAGTGCAGGATGTAGAGGGCATAACTCGAATCACCGAGCAGCGTCATAGGCCGGCGCGAGAGCAACCATCCGAGCCAGCCACCGCCCAGCGCGAGATCGACCATCAATAGGCCGAAGAGTGGAAGCAGCAGCCCATTGTGGAGCACGGGGTAGGGAATCCATTCGCTCACCGCCTGGATGGCGATGATGGCGACAAGCGCCAGGGCGGCGGCCCAACCGCGCGTTGAACGACGGGCACGGCAGCGCGCGGCGGCCTCATGCCCAAAGAGGAGCCCCAGCGCCATGCCAAACACGAATTCTGGCAAGCGCACCAGCGGATTGAATTTGACGACGGAAAGCCAAGTGGCGTCGCTGAGCCAGGTGACCCTGCCCGGTCCGCTGGGGTCTGCGGCGATGCCATCGGGATCGGCAATTACATAGACGAACGGCAACACCAGCGACAGTAGCCAAGCGAGCGCGGCGATGGTCCATAGTTGCGGCGCGGTGCGGCGCCGCAGCGCGAGCGCGATGAAGGGAAACGACAAATAAAAGAAGGCCTCGACTGAAAGGGACCACCCCGGGGCGTTCCAGGCGTTGGCGGCCAAGGGCCACCAGGCTTGTAGCAGCGTCACTGCGGACGCGGCAACGCCGGTGGCCTGGCCAGGGCTGACCGTGGCCTTGTGCGTGCCGAGCCAGATGGCGAAAGCGGGCAGGTTGATCAGCAGGCCGAGAAAGTAGACCGGATAGACACGCGCGAAGCGGGCGGCCCAGAACCCACGGCGCTCGACTACGAGTTGGTTGTCGTCGGTGAGACATGAATACGTAAGGATGAAGCCCGAGAGGGCAAAAAAGAGACTGACGGCAGTGAAGGCGCTGCGGATGATGCCGCGAATCCACCACGACTGATCGAAGGGAGCGGCGCCAAGCTCGCACCAGGTTTTGAAGGGACTCTCGCCGGGAGTTTGAGCGACAATATGAAACGCCATCACAATATGAAAGACGACCACGTGGAAGGCGGCGAAGAAGCGCACGCCGGTCAGCGCCGCCAGTTGCGGGCGTTCATCGCCGCGCGGCACACGAGGCGAATGCTGGTTGGCGGCGGCGGGCGTCGACAGCGTGGCGGTCACTCCATGGTCCCTGGCGCGATCGACATTTGGGTTGTTTGTTGATTGCTGAGTGTAGATTGAAACATCGAGTCGCTCACCCCTTTTTTTCGCTCCGCTCATTGCGGCGATCATGGTCTCCGGCAGAATTCGTCAGGATCTCGGCCAGTCGGCGGGCGACCTTGCCGCTGGCGAGCGCTGCGGCGAACTCGTCCAGGTCGGCGTAGATTTCGTGGCTGAGAAAACGGATCACCCAGTTGTGCTTGAGCGGGCTGATGGTGAGCACGGCTCGTCCATGCTGATAGGCCTGCCACATCTCGATGCCGGTGCCCATCGAGGCCTCGGGCAGGTAGCACAAGACGACGTCGACCTCGCTAGTGAGCCGGCAGTGGTAGAAGAAGACGGAGCGTCCTTGGTGGTCGTCGTATTCGAGCGAATTGCCATGGTCGGACAGCGGATCGTAGATCTCCGCGTTCGGCAGATGCTCGGCCAAGAGTTGCTTGAGCCTGGCGCGATAATCCTGATTGTGGATGACGGCGCCGAGGTGCGAACCCTGCATGATGCCGGCAAGAAAGATTCGCATGGCGGGTCCTAGACAAAAAGATTCGCAAGCGGTTCAGAGCTTAAGCTAGACTACGACGCAATGCGAATCGCGCGGGGGATTTTCGCAAAAACCGGAGCTATACAGTCGTGATCGACGCCGTACGTTCCCCCAAGCGCCGCTTAGCCGCGGCGCCGAAGCCAAATTCTGTCGAACCCGATTTGAAGGCCGCGCTGCAACTGGCGTTGGAATTGATGGCGATACCGGGCCCCAGCGGCCAGGAAGCGGAGATCGTCGCCGCGATCACCAAGCGATTACGCGCGGCAGGCGTGCCGGCCAGCGCGATCCGTGTCGACACCGTGCATAAGCGGTCGCCAATCGGCGGCGCGGTCGGCAACTTGATCTGTCGTTTGCCTGGCACAATGCGGGCGCCGCGCCGCTTGTTGATGGCGCATGTCGACACCGTGCCGCTATGCGTGGGGAGTCGCCCGGCGCGCCAAGGAGCGAATGTCGTCTCGCGCGATCCCAATACGGCGCTGGGCGCCGACGATCGAGCGGGGGCGGCCGTGGTGTTGACCGCTGCGCTGGAAATTGTGCGGCGACGACTGCCACATCCGCCATTGACCTTTTTCTGGCCGGTGCAAGAGGAGGTGGGCCTGTTGGGCGCGCGGCTCGTTTCACTGGCGCATTTGGGCCGTCCGCAATTGGCGTTCAATTGGGACGGCGGGGCCGCGGAAAAAGTAACCATCGGCGCGACAGGCGCTTATCGAATCGTTGCGCGCGTGCGCGGCATCGCCAGTCATGCAGGCGCCGCTCCCGAGCAAGGGGTGAGCGCGATCGCCATCGCGAGTCTGGCGATCGGCCAATTGCAGCGAGAAGGTTGGCTTGGCGATATCCGGCAAGGGGGCCGGCGAGGAACGAGCAACTTGGGCTACATTCAAGGTGGTGGCGCGACCAACGTGGTGCCCGACGCAGTCGAGGTGCGCGGCGAGTGCCGCAGCCATGACCGAGAGTTTCGGCAGGAGATATTGTCGCACATTGAGACGGCGTTTCGACAGGCGGCGGGTGAAGTGCGAAATGCTGCCGGAGTGGGGGGCGCCATCGAGTTTGAATCGACGCCGGCCTATGAATCGTTCGTGCTGGCGGAGCAAGAGCCAGCGGTGGTGGCGGCGCAGCTGGCGATTCGCTCGCTCGGGCGCGAGCCGCAATTGGCGGTGTCGAATGGCGGCCTCGACGCGAATTGGCTCAGCGCGCGCGGCCTGCCGACGGTGACCATGGGATGCGGGCAGCGCAATGCGCACATGAAGACCGAAGCGCTACAGATCTCCGATTTTGAAGCCGCCTGCCGCGTGGCGCTGCGATTGGCGACCGCTACCGAACGGCCACGCGAGTAGGGAGGGATCGCTCGGTGGAACTCGACGACGAGCTTTGCCTCTGTTTTCATGTCTCGAAGCGGAAGGTGATCAACTTTATCCGCGTCACCAAGCCGAAGCGCCCGGGCCAACTGGCCGAGTGCTACGGCGCCGGCACGGGGTGCGGCTGGTGCCGGCCGTATCTCGAACGCCTGTTTCGCGAGTATCAAAGCGGGCAATCGGAAAGCGTCGAGCCGAGCGCGGCGGAATATCGTCGGCTGCGCACGCGGTATGTACTGGAGGGAGGGGGCACGCCGCCGCCGGGGGCGACGCCAATCGAACCCGACATGGAGCCGCCCGACCCGAACGCGGCGAACTCGCAGCCAGGCAATTAAGGCTGGCGTAAAGAGCTGCCACGCGCGCCGCTTGCCGTTTGCTACTGCGATTTCGGCGCGCTTACCTTGTCGGCGCGAGTCGGCAAAGGCGCGTCGACGGCTACCCGCCATGCGGCCAGTCGTTCTTGCAGTTGTTTGGCGCGCGCAGGATCGGCGGCCGCCAGATCGGTCGCTTCGCTGGGATCGTCGCGCAGATTGTAAAGCTCGCACCGGCCATCTTCGAAATACTCGATCAGTTTCCATGCGCCCGAGCGAATCGCGCTGGCAGGCGTGGTGGTGGGATAGTAGTGCGGATAGTGCCAGAACAGTTCCTCGCGCGCGAGGCTCTTCGTGGGATCGCGCCACAGCGGTTCGATATCGACGCCGTCTGACTGCTGCGCGGCGTCGAGTCGCGGCTGGACATGGGCCGCCGCCAAGATGGATTGATAGAAGTCGCACGAAGTTACCGCCGCGGCGCACTCGCTGCCGGCGGGCACATGTCCTGGCCAGTGGATCAACAGCGGCACGCGAATTCCCCCTTCGTAAAGCGCTCCTTTGCCTGAGCGCAAGGGATGGTTGCTGGTGACGGGCAGGTCTGGCTGTTGCCGGCTAGGCCCCAGATAGCCGCCGTTGTCGGAGGTGAAGATCACCAGGGTGCGCTCGGCGCAGCCCAATTCGTCGAGCCGGTGGAGCAGCCGGCCGACGTTGTCGTCGAGATTCTTGATCATCGCGGCATAGACGGGGTTTTTGTGATGATGCTCCGGGCGGACGCGTGATTGAAAATGCTCGATCGCCTCGGCGGGGGCCTCGATCGGCGTATGCACTGAGTAATGCCAGAGCGTGAGGAACCAGGGGCGATCGGCGGCGCGCTCCACGACGTCGATGGCCGCGGCGGTCAGTCGATCTGCCAGGTAGTCTCCTGGCTTGGCGTCGCGCAGTAGTCCGGGGACGTAGCGAAAGTCCGTTCCCGATTGGCCTCGAAAGGGAAACAGATGAGTGGCCGGCGCGCCGAAGTGGTTGCCGCCAACATGCAGGTCGTAGCCTTGCGTCTCGGGAAAATGACTGGCTTCGCCAAGATGCCACTTGCCGACATGGGCGGTGAGATAACCGGCGGCTTGCAGTTGCTCGGCCAAGGTCACCTCGGACAGGGGCAGATCGGCTCGCACCTGGGGAGGCGTCAGCACGCGATCGTTTGTGACACGGTCAGCCGCCTCGCGCCAGATGGTCATGCCGAGCCGGGCAGGATGTTTGCCGGTGAGCAATGCGGCGCGGGTGGGGGTGCAGACTGACGCGGCGGCATAGGCGGAGGTGAAGCGCATGCCTTGGGCGGCCAGTCGATCGAGATGGGGCGTCTCGTGCAAGTCGGCGCCATCGCAGGCCAGATCGACGGCGCCCAGATCATCGGCCACGATCAATAGCACATTGGGGGGTGGTGGGGTGTCCGCGGATAACGCTGGCGCCACCGCAGTCAGCAGACACAACCACGAAAGAAGCGAAATGGTCCGCATGACGACTACCCTGGGCTCGACGGCTTGCGGCAAAGCTCCAGGTGTACCCCCTTGGATTGGGGTCGGCCAGCATTTTTATGTGGCGAGTGCCTGACGCGACGAGAAAATGGCGCTAGAGGCAGAACACGCATCTAGGAGCAGGGTTTGGAATCGGATATAACTTTCTGGCACGGCTAGGCTTGTGCCTTGCGGGGCAAATCGCTGGGTGGGACCTGCGGCGCCATATAGTTCGCCGCGCTGTTGATTGAAAAGAGGACGTCATGGCTCGCAAGACAATGGACCGCAAGGAATTACGGCGAGCCAACGATGCCGCGGAAAGCGCGGCCGAAGCCAAGCCCAAGAAGAAAGCGGCGTCGCCCACCAAGCGTAAGAGCCGAGCCAAAGCGAACGCCGAGCGCCGCATCAAGGCGTTTTGGGGGGTCTTCAACCAGTCGATGAAGCGCGTGGCCGTGTTCGATTACAGCCAACGCAAACAGGCGGATCAGAAGGCCACGGAGCTGACCAATTCGCAGCGCACGCCGCACTTTGTGCAGATCGTCAAGGAAGAAGTGACGGTCGAGTAAGCGCGTGTCTGTAGGGTCGCGCTGGCGTCCGCAGGGCAATACTGTTGCCTCTGATCCTATTCGCTTCGCTAACTGGCGGCGGGTGCGGCCGGATCGGGCGCAGCTTGCGCGGCCGGCGCTGCCGGGGCCTCTGGCACGGCGGGTTGGCCGGC
>JAIBBY010000096.1 GCA_019694455.1 Pirellulales bacterium | reverse complement strand
TTGGTCGCGCAACTCATCTGCACCAGCCCCACCCGCACACGTCCCGGCCGCTGACTGCTCATGCTCGCTTTCCGCTCGATTGGTGTGTCCATGCCATGATGCTACCCTATTGCGGATTACGCGATAAGTAATCGCCCCGGCGTGGCAAGCCTGTTGGTCTCCGCTGCAGCATGCCGCGCGACAGGTAAGAAGCTCGCATCATGACTAGCGCAGCGCGCGGACTGTTCATCACCGGAACCGATACCGACGTTGGCAAGACCTACGTCGCCGCGCGGATCGCGCGGGCGCTCTACTCGGCCGGCCGGCGGGTGGGGGTGTATAAGCCAGTCGCCAGCGGCTGCCAGGTAGTGAACGGCCAGCTTGTCTCGGGCGACGCGGTGGCGCTGTGGGAGGCCGCCGGCCGCCCGGGTGTGTTGGAAGATGTGTGCCCGCAGCGATTCGCTGCTCCATTGGCGCCGCATCTGGCCGCCGAGGCGGAAGGGGGGCGGATCGACGATGCGTTAATCGCCCACGGATTTCAAACGTGGCGCGAGCGCAGCGAGATGGTGATCGTCGAGGGCGCCGGCGGGCTCTTTAGCCCGATCACGCGCGATCGGCTCAACGCGCAGCTTGCCGCCGAGATGGGCCTGCCGCTCGTGGTGGTGGTCGCCAACCGCCTGGGGGCAATTCATCAGGCGCTGTGCCTTTTGTTGGCGGTCGAGGCGTTTAATCAGCGCCAATCGGGCGCATGGCCACTGACGGTGGCAGGCCTGGTGCTCAATCAGGCCGGACCCACGACGGACGGCAGTCAAAAGTCGAACCGCGCTGAACTGGCGCGACTCGCCTCGGCGCCCGTTTTGTGCGAGATGAACTGGAACGGCGAGTTCAGCGACCCGGTCGATTGGTGGGGGCTGGCTGGCCTAAATCGTTCACAGTAGCTCGTCGAGCTCGCTCACCAGTTCGCCAAAATAGGCGAGCGCCGTATCGACGGGGCCGGGCTGTTCCATATCGACCCCCGCCCCGCGCAGCAGATCGAGCGGATGTTTTGAGCAGCCTCCCTTGAGGAAGCCGAGGTAGTCCGCCAGTTCGCTCGCGCCGCCGGCGAGCACCCGCCGCGACAGCGCGATGGCCGCCGACAGGCCGGTGGCGTACTTGTACACGTAAAACGCGCGGTAGAAGTGTGGAATGCGGAAACACTCCAGGTCGAGTTCTTCGTCTAGCACAAAGCGCGGGCCGAAGTAGCGCTCCAATAGCTGACGATACTCGGTCTGGAAGCGGTCGAGCGTGAGCGGTTCGTTCTGTTCGGCCAGCGCGTGCGTCAGCTTTTCGAACTCGGCGAACATCGTCTGCCGCAAGATCGTGCCGCGGATATCGTCGATCTGGCGATTGATGAGAAAGGCGCGTTCCTTTTTGTCCTTTGCCTTCGACAAGAGATGCCGGGCCAGGAGTTGCTCATTGAAGGTGCTGGCCACCTCGGCCACGAAGATTGTGTAGTCGTAATATTGAAACGGCTGATTTCGGGCCGACAAATACGAGTGCATCGAGTGCCCCGCCTCGTGCGCCAGCGTAAAGACATGGTCGAGCACCGCGGGCTGATAGTTCATCAAGATGTACGGCGCGCCGTCGAATGAGCCGCAGCTAAACGCGCCCGATTGTTTGCCTTGGTTCTCGTATCGGTCGCACCAGCGCCCTTCGAGTCCCTCGGCCAGCGCGCCGCAATAGTCGCTGCCTAGGGGCGCCAGCGAGTCGATCACCGTTTTCACCGCCTGCTTCCAGGTGCGATGCGTCTCGAACTCGGTGAGGATCGGCACATAGGTGTCGTAGTGGTGAATCTCGTCGAGCTTCATTCGCCGACGGCGAATCTCGTAGTAGCGATACAAGTCGTCCAGATGGCGATGCACCGAGGCGATCAGGTTGTCGTACACCGACTGCGGCACATTGTCTGGAAAGAGCGCGGCGGAGAGCGAACTATCGAAGTTGCGGGCCCGCGCGTAATACACATCGCGCTGGACCGACCCCGACAAGGTGGCCGCCAAAGTGTGCCGATGCGCCTGAAACTGCTCGTAATACTGATGAAACGCCGCCTTGCGCACCGCTCGCTTGGGCGAGTGCAGCAGCGTCGAAAAGCTGGCGTGGCTTAGTTCGACCAGTTCTCCCTTTTCGTTCTTGACGGCGCCGAACTTGAGATCGGCGTTGTTCAACTGACGAAAGACCTGCGAGGCGGTTTGCGCCATCTCGCTCTGCATGGCCAGCAGCTTTTCCTCGCGGTCGGTGAGCGTGTGCGGCTTGTAGCGCAGCCAGCGCTCGAGCATCAGCCGATATGGCGTCAACGACCGATGCGCTAGTAGCCCGCCCATGGTGTCGTCGTCGATGGCCATCAACTCGGGCTGAATGTAGCTCGACGCCTGCCCCGCGCGGCTGGCGGCGTTTTGAAAGCGCCCCTGCATGCGCTGGTAGACGCTGTTGGAGGTGTCCTCCGCCGTCTTGAGAAACGAGTAGACGCCGAGTCGTTCGCCGGTGCGCTCGAAATCGAGATGAAACTTGAGGCACGCGGCCAGTTGTTTGGCGTCTGCCAGCTTGCCGCGCTGCTTTTCGTAGCGCGGAATCAGCTTTTCCCATTCCAGAAAGGTCGCTTCCCACGCCGCATCGTCGGCGAACAGACTGGCCAGGTCCCAGGTGTCGGCCACTTTGACTTGCCCACGCTGCGGCAAGCGCTTTACTTTGGGCGCGGTCTTGGTGCTGGCGATCATGTCGGCTGCCTGGGGTTAACGTGGTTCGTGGGGAATATCGATCCAGCGCCGCTGGGCGTGCGATTGCAACACGGCGTCGGCCACTGTCTGCGCGCACAGGCCGTCGTAAAAGCTTGGTATGGCGTCGCGCCCCGCGACAATTGCCGAGACGAACTCCCACACCAGATCGTAGCGGAACACCGTGGCCGGCGAACCTGCGCTCGGATCGCGCGGGCTGCCGGCGGGAGACAACAGTTCGCGCGGCACATCGACCGGCGCCAGGTCTTGCCCGGTCTTGCCGATCAAGATGCGATTGGGTTCGTGTAGTCGATAGACGGCGGAGCCTTCGGCGCCGTTGATCTCCGCCCATTCGTGACCGTAGCCCGACAGGCCGTAGCCCTTGGCCAGCGTGGTCCCTTCCCAGACGCCGGTGGCTCCCGACTGAAACTCGCCGATCAGCGACGACCAATCGTCGACCTCCGAGGGCGGGCAGGCGCGGCCATCGGTCGTTTGCGTCCGCGGCGCGAAGCGCGCCACCGCGCCGGTGACGGCGCGCAGCGGCCCCAACAGATCGATGGCGAAGTCGAGCCGATGGATGGTCATGTCGAACAGGTCGCCGGCGCCGGCTTTGTCTTTGTATTGCCGCCAACCCCAACTCGTCTCTGGCCAGTCGAGAAAGCGCTGCGAGCGAAAATGCCGCGGCGCGCCCAGCGCGCCTGTGGTCACCAATTGCTTGAGATAGCGCATCGCCGGCGCAAAGCGATAAGTGAACGCGGTCATATGCACCACGCCCGCATCGCGCGCGGCGTGATACATCTGGCGCACCTCGCTGGCGCTGAGTCCCAGCGGCTTTTCGCACATAACATGCTTGCCGGCGCGGGCAGCGGCCAAGGCGATTTGTCGATGAGTGAAATTCGGCGTGGCGATAATCACCGCGTCGACCGAAGGATGGCCGCAAATCGACTCGGGATCGCTGCTGGCCAGTTCGACTCCCCACTCTCCGCGCCGCTTGTCCAATAGCGCGGGATCGGCGTCGCAGATGGCGACCAGTTCGGCGCGCGGGTCGAGTCGAATCCCCGGCACGTGGTGATAGTCGGTCACGGCGCCGGCGCCGATGACGGCGATTCGGACCGGCAGCGAACTGGCATGCGGCATGCGAGCAGCTTTCTCAAAATGGCCGCGGACAAGACCGAATCCGGCAGCCGCGAAGTCGGCGATTCGGCGGGCTTGGTCCCAAATCGACTGGCCGAGTCAAAGCCGACAGCCTACGGCCATCGCGACGATTGCTCAAGCCTGTCGCGCCAATGCGACGGTGGGCGCGACTAGGCGCCAATCCGTTCCAGCGCGGCGTTCAACACGCGGCGCACCAGCTCCGCATGGCTCACGCCGACGTAATTCGCCAGAAACACGATGTCGCCCCCCACCGGGTTGAGGCCGGGCAGTGGGTTCGCCTCCAAGAAGTACGGCGTCTCTCCCCGCAGCCGAAAATCGACGCGAGCAAAGTCCTGGCAGCCCAGCGCTCGCCATGCGGCGATGGCCGCCTGCTCGACGGCGCGCGTCGCTGTCGCGCCGATCTGCGCGGGACATTCGTAGCGGATCACGTCTTCCCAGTCGCGCTTCACTTCCAAGCTGTAGATGAATGGCTGATCGGTCGATCGCGGAATAATCCGCATGATGCCGAGCACCTCGGGCGGATTGCCGACCAGGCCCACGGTCAACTCGTCGCCTTCGATGTATTCCTCGACCAAGATCGGCTGGCGATAGTCGGCGAGCATCTCGCGGAGCGTGGCGGCGAGTTGCCGCTCGTCGCGCACCAAGCTCGTCGCGCGAATCCCCTTCGACGATCCTTCGTAGGCCGGCTTCGCCACCAGGGGCCATTGAAAGCCAGCGACGCGCTCCAAGATGTCGGCCGCGTGCCCTTCGACCACTGTCCAGCGCGGCGTGGCCACGCCAGCCTGCGCCACCAGTCGTTTGGCGCAATCTTTGTCCAGGCTGACGGCCAACGAGAGCGGATCGGATCCGGTGTATGGTATTCCCAGCGCTTCCAGGATGGCGGGCGTCCGCGCCTCGCGCGAGCGGCTAACGCCGCGCCCCTCGGCGATGTTGAACACCAGATCCGGCCGCTCGCCGTCGAGCAGGCGGCGCATCAGTGTTTCGCCATTGCCTAGTAGCTCGACGTCGTGCCCCAGCGAGCGAATCACTTTGGCCAGCGCCTCGATCGTCGCTGGCGCGTCGAACTCTTCTTCGGCGTCGTCGGTCGCGAGCATCACCGTCTGGCCGCCCGCGGCCAAGCGCTGACCGCGGCGCGGCGCGCCAGTCGCTGGTTCGCCGTCCCAACCGCCACGCGCGTCGAACGTCAATCCAATCTTCAAGGGCTTTGATCCTCTATTTGTCCGCGTGATTGAGCACCGTCAACAGCGACTCGTCGCCCGACCAGCCGGTGACGACGCTTTCTGAGGCGTCCATCGGCAGCGGCGCCGCCGTGCGCGCTCGCCCGCGAGCGCGTGGTTTGTCGTCGATCGGCTTGGGCTTCACTGCGTCGCTTTTGTCGGTTCGGCCGCGACTTGTCGAGTTGGCGCCGCGAGCGGCGGCCATCGTCTCGACCAGGTTCTTCGCGGCCGCGCGAGCGCGCTTGGCGCCGGCCACCGTCACCGGCCCTTGCACGGTTGGCGCCTCGGCCAACTTGGACCGACGCCGCGCCATCCGCGCGTTGCCCTCGGGCATCAGCTTTTCGCCGGAGCCAGAGAGCAAGTCGCTGACGCCGGTCGTGGCGATTGGCGACGGTCGAGCGCCGTAGTGATCCTCGGGAGCGTAGCGGAACAGCATGCCCTCGTAGTTGCGCAGCACCACGGCCTGATCCGACGCCGAGACCAAATAGTTCGGCATCACCGGAATCTTGCCAGCGCCGTGCAGGCCGTCGATCACGTAGGTCGGGACGCCCAGACCCGACATGTGACCGCGCAGGCCTTCCATGATCTCCAGTCCCTTCCACACGGTGGTGCGGAAGTGGCCGGCGCCGACCACCGGATCGCAATGAAACAGATAGTAGGGGCGCACCTTGATGCGCAATAAACCCCGCATGAGCGCGCGCATCGTGTCGACCGAGTCATTCACGCCTTTGAGCAGCACGGCATGGTTGTTGATCGGCATGCCCGCGTTGATCAAGTTGCGACAGCCGCGCGCGGCCTCGGGCGTGATCTCGCGCGGGTGGTTGAAGTGCGTTTGCACCCACACCTTGCCGGTTTCGCGCAGCACGTCGATCAACCGTGGATCGAACAGCTTCTGCGGCAAGGTGACTGGCACGCGCGTGCCGACGCGGATCACGTCGACATGCTCAATGGCCGCAAGCTGCGTGAGAAACCAGCGCAACTTGCCCTCGGAGAGCATCAGCGCGTCGCCGCCGGAAAGTATGCAATCGTGGATTTCGGGATGGCTGGCCACATACTCGATCATCCGCTGATCGTCGCGGCTGGGAGCGTCCCAGCCGTCGCGGTCCATTGTTACCCGTTTGCGAGTGCAAAACCGGCAGTACATCGAGCAGACTGGCGTGGTCACCAGCAGCACACGATCCGGATATCGATGCGTCAGGCCCGGCACGGGCGAGTCTTTGTCCTCGTCGAGCGGGTCTGCTTTTTCCTCGACGCTATCGGCCACTGCCTCGGCCGGATGCGGCAAGGCCTGTAGGCCGATCGGGTCGTGGTACGGATCGTTGACGTCGATCAGCGACAAGTAGTACGGCGCCAACACCAGCTTGTACTGAGACTCCAGGCGCTCCAGATCGGCCAGCCGATCCATTGGAAGCGGCAGCAGTTCGGCAAGCTGCCGAGTGGTCCGCACCGCGTTGTGCATTTGCCAACGCCAGTCTTCCCATTGCTCTTGCGGAACGTCCTTCCATTGTGGGTGGCGAAACGATGTGGGGTGGGACCCACTACCCGGAGGCTCCTCAGACTCGCTCGTCACGCCCGACTCGGCGCTGATGACGGCGGTCGCCTGCTCGATTCGTGCCGGGGCCAGTTGATTGGCCCGCACGCGCTTTCCTTGCATGGTCACGATCTCCTATCCGAAGGAGTGCAATAATTGGGGAGGTTTATACTGACCTGAAAGACAGGACACAAGGCAAATCCATTGCGCCGGATCATTCTACGCGCGCCGCTTTCGACGAAAAGGAAACGACGAGCGTGGTCGCCAACAGAACGCCGCGAGCCGCGTGATTCCCGTTTTTCGCGGACACTAGAATCGGTTGGCGGCGGCGCGTCGGTTGAGAGAAAACTCGATCGCGGTTTGGCGAACGCGCGCGACCGAGCGCCCATGCAACGTGAATTCCGTTTCATGTTCCGCCGAGTCGGACCACTCAGACCGCGAGCAACGACTTTTCGAACAGCACCAGGTTCTCGCTGCGGTCAGGATCCCAGCGGATGCCAACGATGTCGTAAAGCTGCTGGATGGCCAGATGCAGCATCGGCCGGTGCTGATTGTGACATTCGAAACGAATGGAGTCGTAACCGTGTTCCACCGCCCAGCCATGCACCGCCTCCATGAGCTGACTGGCGATGCCCTGCCGCCGTTGGTCGGGCAAGACCCCGTAGAGCCAGGCGAAAAAGACCGTCGGCTTCAGTTCGAACCCGACAAAAAAGCCCACCGGGCTCTCGTCGAGGTGGGCCAGCAGCATGAGCACGTTGTAACGTCCCTGAAACCGTCGGCGGAAGAAGGCGCCATCGCGCGCGGGGCGAAAGATGTTGCTGTATAGCTCCGCGATCAGCGGCACCTCGTTGGGGCCGATTACGTCGATCTTGGCCGATGCCATGCGAGCGAACTCCCTCCCTGATTTTGACGCCCTCGCCAGGCGCAGAGCATAGGCGATTGGCGCCGCCTCCGCCAAGGGAGCGCCAGCTAGAAGCCCGGGGGCAGGGCCGTGGCCTGGCTCAGTTTTTCGCCTAGCGTGAGCAGCCAGCGCTCTTCGTCGGAGTCGATCACAATGTCGGGGGAGGTGATTTCGGCCACGGTGCCGTGAAACTGGCCCACCTCAAACGCCTGCCCTGGCCGCAGCTTCAAAATCTCACCCGTGGTGCGCACAGTAAGCCAAGCCTGGGGGACGCCATCGACATCCAAGATGGCGGTCAGAAAGGCGAAATCGGCCGGGTCCAACTCGGCCGCGGTCTGCCCAAACAGATTGCGGTCGACAATCGGCCGGTAGGCGCCCCACTCCACCGACGCCAATCGCTCGGAGCGCTCGCCGCTGAGCTTGGTGGCGTCGTTGGCGTCGACCAGCGCCAGCGCCTCGATGGCCAGCGACAGATCGAGTTCGTTCGACTTGGGAACCGGCGTGATGTTGATGCGCGTCACCTGATGCAGGTGGTTGGCGCTGTAAAACTCGTACAAGAAACGCGTGAGCTGCTCGATCGTGCCGCGTCCGCGGATCGAAAACGGGATCATGCTGTACACCCCTTTGCGCACGACCGGCGCGCCCGAATCCACATTGGGCGTCTTGAGCCCCGCTTTGCCCACCAGATCGAGCAACCACTCTTGATAGAGCGAGGCGGCGCGTTCCTGGTTCGAGGGGAGCGATTGCTCTTGCCAGCCCGCCAGCTTGGCAGAGGCCTGGCGGGCGCGGCGGAGCTGACCTTGCTTTTTCGTGATGTCGCGTTTTAGTTTCTCGACACGTTCGTATTTTGCCGCCAGCGGCGCCTGCAACAGTCGATTGAAGAGCATGTGACCCAGGTAGCCGGCGACCATCACCCCGACGATCACCATCAATAGCCGTTCGCGCTTTTTCATGGCGCCCCCTCCTCAACCGCCAGCGGTTTGACGCCGCGCTCGCGCTGCGCCACGCGCGATGGGCCGGCCTGAGCGGCCGGTCGTTTGC
>JAIBBY010000095.1 GCA_019694455.1 Pirellulales bacterium | reverse complement strand
TGCCTCCAGTCGCCGCCGCGACCGCGATGGCGTTTTCGAACGCTTCAAACGTCATGATGTCGCGCGGGCGGATGCCCTTCTCCAGCAGGTCCATCACCGTCTTGCCACAGGCCACGGCGAACTCGTCGCGCGTCTCATCGATGGCGGGGAGCGAACCGCTGCCCGGGAGCGCCATGCCAATCGCCTCGGCGACGCAGGCCATGGTGTTGGCGGTGAACTGACCGCCGCAGCTACCCGCCACCGGGCAGGCCGCGCATTCCATCGCGTATAGCTCTTCGTCGGTGATCTTGCCGGCAGCGTGGGCGCCCACCGCCTCGTACACATCCTGAATCGTGACGTCCCGGCCTTCGTACTTGCCAGGCAGGATGGTTCCGCCGTACAGAAACACGGACGGCAGATTCAGCCGCGCCATCGCCATCAACATGCCGGGCAGGCTCTTGTCGCAACCGGCCAGACCAATCAGGGCGTCGTAGCGGTGGGCGTGCATGACCAACTCGACCGAGTCGGCGATGACCTCGCGGCTGACGAGCGATGCCCGCATGCCTTCGTGCCCCATGGCGATGCCATCAGAGACGCTGATGGCGACAAACTCGCGGGGCGTGCCGCCGGCTGCCCGCACGCCAGCCTTGGCGGCCTGGGCCTGACGATCGAGCGTGATGTTACAGGGGGTGACTTCGTTCCAGGTGCTGGCCACGCCGACAAATGGCAGCCGCAGATCGTGGTCTTTGAGTCCCATGGCGCGTAGAAACGCGCGAGCCGGCGCGCGGCTGGCGCCTTCGGTCACTTCCTGGCTGCGAATCTTGTGAGTCATGGCATCGCCTCTCGCTCGCGCCGCGGCAGGCGGCGTCGAAATGTGATGAAGAAAATAGTTAGTTCAAATAGTGGTCAACGGCGCCAAAATCGAAGTCAGCGAGTCTCTGGCGGCGGTCACCTGGCGCACCGCCTCTTCGGCCGTGGCGGCCAGCGCCGTCAGGTGCCCCATTTTACGCCCCACACGCGGCGCCGCCTTGCCATAGAGGTGCAGTTTCACCTCGGGGCTGGCGCAGGCCGATTGCCAATTGGGCTCCCCCGTCGCCCAAAGGTCGCCCAACAGATTCGCCATGGCCGCGGGGCGGAGCAGTTCGGTGGCGCCGAGCCGCAATCCGCAGATCGCGCGCAGTTGCTGCTCGAATTGGCTGGTCACGCACGCATCGAAGGTGAGATGCCCCGAATTATGCGGGCGCGGCGCCAATTCGTTAACCAACAATTGGCCATCGCGCGTGACAAAAAACTCGACGCACAATACGCCCACCACGTCGAGCGCGTCCATCACTCCCCGGGCAATTTCGATCGCGTCTGCCTCCAACCGCTGCCGGGCAGGCGCGGCCAGCGGGGCGAACGAGACATCAAGAATGTGATGCGCGTGCGTATTGTGAATCAGACCGAAGTGGGCGAAGTCCCCATCCAGACCGCGCGCCGCGACCAGCGAAACTTCGTAATCAAAGTCGATCCACGCCTCCAGCACGGCCTCTGCGGTGTTGAGGCCCTGCCAGGCGCTGGCCGCCTCCGCCGGCGATTGAATCCTGACCTGTCCCTTGCCGTCGTAGCCCCAGCCGGCGGTCTTGAGCACGGCCGGCGCGCCGAGCGTGGCCAAGGCCGCGTTCAACTCATCGAGCGAGCGGACGGCGGCGAACGGCGTCACCGGAAAGCCGTGGTCGCGCAGAAACGTCTTTTCGCGCAAGCGGTGCTGCGTGGTGTGCAGCACCGCGCCGCCAGGCCGGACGGGCACATACCTGGCCGCAGCCTCCGTCGACGCCGCCGACACGTTTTCGAACTCGAATGTCACCACGTCGACCTGCCGCGCAAAATCGCGAACAGCGTCCAGATCGTCATAGGATGCCCGCACCTCCAGGTCGGCCACTTGACCGGTGGGAGTGTCGTAATCGGGCGAGAATGTATGTACGCGGTACCCCATGCGCCGCGCCGCGATGGCGAACATGCGGCCTAGCTGACCGCTGCCGAGCACGCCAATAGTGGCGCCGGGCAACACCGCCGCGCTCATGGCAATGTTTCCTCGCTCACGCGGCGGGCTTGCTCTGCTCGAAACGCCGTCAACTTGTCGCGCAAGGCAGGCTGCTCGCCCGCCAAGATGCTGATGGCCAATAGCGCCGCGTTCTTCGCCCCCGCCTTGCCGATAGCCAGCGTGGCCACAGGGATACCGCCGGGCATCTGCACGATCGACAACAGCGAATCAAGCCCCTTGAGCGATTGGCTCTCGACCGGCACGCCGAGCACCGGCAGCGTGGTGTGCGAGGCGACCATGCCCGGCAGGTGCGCCGCGCCGCCAGCGCCGGCGATAATCACCTTCAGACCGCGCTGTTCGGCCGACTGCGCGTAGTCGCGCATCGCATCGGGAGTGCGATGGGCCGAAACGATGCGGCACTCGTGGGCAACGCCAAATTGGGTGAGGATTTCGTCGGCCGCGCGCAGCGTTTCCCAGTCGGATTTGCTGCCCATGATGACGCCCACCTGTGGCGCGTCGCTCGCGGCCTTGGCCATATCGGCAATCTCGCGGAATCGGCCTAAAATCGCCCTGAGAAACGTTCCATTCGACTAATTGAGCCTTGTGGTGTCAATGCGCCGATTGGCTGGCGCGCGGCCACTCGGCACGGCGAACGACCGCGCTCAGCACATTGTCGGCGAGGTGGTTTGGCCGGTACGAAAAAGAAAAGGGCTACGTGAACCGCTTTCTTAGCGCCCACGCGAACACACATCCAATCACCGCCAGCGCTGCCGTGCCGGGCTCAGGGACGGTTGCCACACGGAACCCGGTGAAGCTGACAGTGATATTCGCTAAGTAGAACCTAGTCGAGGACTGTAAGGTGTGCTCGAAGGCGACAGTACCACCACCCCGCAGGCCCCGATTCGTTCCATAGATGAGCGATTCATTCCATTCCCAAAGGTTGCCCCCTTGGTCCGCTGTGCCGTAGAAGCTGTCGCTCAAGGGGCCAGCGCTGCCGACTGTCGTCACGTTTGCCTCCGGACCGTTCCAAATGGCGCCACTTCGGTAGTTGGCGACGTTCGCGCCCGGGTTGCTGATGTTCCCCACGCTATCGGCCGTGGCCACCGTGGGCGCCGTATTGCTGGCCGTCGGATAGAGCCAGTAGTTGTCACTGTCCCCTCCTTGCGCCGCCGGCTGATGATAGGCCGCCTTGTACCATTCGTCTTCGCTCGGCAGGAACCAGATTGCGCCCGTGTTGCGGGTGATGCTGTTGCCATTGCTCGGCGTGGGCGTGCCGCCCAAGAGCGTGTACGCGCCTGTCTCCGTGTCGCCGGCGCCTTGGCCGTTGTTGAGCCAGTTGGCAAAGCGAATGGCGTCGTACCAGCTTACGTTGTTCACCGGCTTGTCCCCCATGTTGGGCATGGTGGAGTACGTGTAGTTGCCGAAGTCGCCGCTGCGCACGATACCGCCGGTGGGACTAACGCCCATGAAAATGTCGTAGAGGTCCAACGGGTCGCTGGCCGCCTTCGCGTTCAAGAACTCGGCGTACTGCGCGTTGGTCACTTCAGTCGTGCCGATGCGGTAGTAGTAATCAACACTGCCGTAACCAGTCAGCGGATCGGCCGCGTTCCCCGCGTTGCCCACCGGCACGGTGGGAATGGTCACGGCCGAGGCAGGCGCGGCGAAGGCCATCACCAGCAGGACAGCAAGCGCCAAAGCGGCGCTCATGGAGAAAAGAGGGCGAGTTGGGTTATGGGTCATTGATGATTCCTCTGCGGAGATCGAAGCGTTGGCGTAGCTACCGGTTGGGAGCGCCGCAAGAGCAGAGGTCAGACTGCCGAACCACGCCGACTGGCGTGTCTTGGACAACCCACGAAGGAAGCCACAGTGTGTCGCTGCAATGTCACGGCGCGCCGAGTGAACTCGCGATCCAGACGACGAATCAGTTGCAATGCATTAGCGAAACCAAGGACTTCGGAGGAGGTACCAAAACCTTTATAATCGCTAAAGCGACAACCGCGCCCAAACGGTGCAAAAAAAAATCAAAATTCCTTGGTGCGCCTAAGAAAACCGCCCCCCCAGCGGTCCAATCGACACCGGCACGCCAAGGTTCACTTAGCGGCGACGCGACCCGATCCGGGCCACGGACCCGGCGACTGCTCGGGCATTTCCTTTGTGGCTTGCTCGGTGCGGTACAGCCGAAATCCGCGCGCCTCGTAGTTCGCCACGGCATGAGGATGATCGAACGAACAGGTGTGCAGCCACACCCGACTGGCGGGTTTTTCCCAGGCCCGTCGCACGGCGAACGTCAGCAGGTATTTGCCGAGTCCTTGGCCGGTGAATTGGGGCAACAGTCCAAACATCGCCAACTCCACATCGCCATGTGGCTGGCCATCGAGCTCAAAGTAGCCCGCGGGCGTGCCAGCCAGATAGGCGATCCAGGTTTCGTGTCCTGGCCGCGCCAGATAGCGCCGCCACTGGTCGTAGTCCCAGTCGAGTCGATCGATCCAATACCAGTCGGCGCCAACGGAGGTGTAAAAGAAGCGATTCAACTCGGGGTATGGCGCGCCGACCGGCAAGATCTCCAGCGGCGCCTCGGGGGGCGGCGCTGCCAAAAGCTGGCCAGGATCGGTCATTTCGAGATGCCACAGCGTTTCGATCGCCTGCATGTTATTTCCACAGCTTGCGGTCGAGCAGGCGATAGTTGATCGCCTCGCTGATATGAACGGCGGTGATCGAGTCGCTTTGATCCAGATCGGCGATGGTCCGCGCCACGCGCAGCACCTTGTCGTGCGCGCGGGCCGATAGGCCCAGTTCGCTCATGGCCGCTTTCATCAACTCCTCGCCAGCGCGGTCGAGCGCGCAAAACTGCCGCAATTGCCGGGGCGTCATGCGGGCGTTGGTGCGCGTGGTGCTGCGCGCGAAACGCTGTTCTTGCAGTTCGCGCGCGGCGACCACCGCGGTGCGCATCTCGGCGCTGGTCGTTCCTTGCTCTTCGCTGCGCAGATCGCGATAGGCGACGGCGGGGACTTCGAGGTGGATATCGATCCGGTCCAGCAGCGGGCCGCTGATCTTGGCCATATAACGGTCGATCTGCGGCGGCGTGCAGTGGCAGTCGCGGCGCGGATCGTTGCGGTAGCCGCAGGGGCAAGGATTGAGCGCGGCGACCAGCATGAACCGCGCCGGAAACGTGGTGCTGGACAGCGCCCGACTGATGGTGATGGTGCCATCCTCCAGCGGTTGGCGGAGCACCTCCAGCGTGTGCCGGTTGAACTCGGGCAACTCGTCGAGAAACAACACGCCATTGTGCGACAGGCTGATTTCGCCCGGCGAGGGAGTCGAGCCGCCGCCGCACAGACCGGCGTCGCTGATGGTGTGATGCGGGCTGCGATAGGGCCGGATGAACAGCAAAGGCTGCCCGGCGGGCAAAAGGCCCATGGCGCTGTAGATGCGCGAGGTTTCCAACGATTCGGCCGGAGTCAGTTCGGGCAGGATGGTCGGCACGCGTTTGGCCAACATGGTTTTGCCAGAGCCGGGCGGCCCCAGCATGAGAATGTTGTGCCCGCCAGCGGAAGCGACCGTCACGGCGCGCTTGGCCATCTCCTGGCCGCGCACGTCGGCAAAGTCGATTTCGTATTGAGCGTGCTGCTCAAACAGATCACGGACGCGCGGCGGCGTGGGCTCGATGTCGATGGCGCCCGCCAGAAACGAAACGGCCTCGGTCAGACTGGCGATCGGGATGACTTCGATGCCTTCGACCACGGCCGCCTCCGCGGCGCTGGCGGTGGGGACCAGCATGCCGCGCAGATCGCGGTCGTTAGCGGCGGCGATCGCCATCGACAGCGCGCCGCGCGTGGGGCGTGTGCTGCCGTCGAGCGCCAGCTCGCCCACCACGGCATAGTCGTTCAAGCGATCCGACAGAAACTGCCCGCTCCCGGCCAGAATGCCTAGGACGATTGGCAGATCGAACGAGGCCGCCTGCTTGGGCAGTTCGGCCGGGGCGAGGTTGATGACCACTCGATTTTGCGGCCGCTCGAATCCGCTGTTGACGATGGCGCGCTCCAACCGCGGCACGCTCTCTTTGACCGCGGCCTCCGGCAGACCGACGAGAATGGTCTTGGGCTGCGCGCCGGGAGAGACATCGACTTCGACCTCAACCGGCACCGCGTCGATGCCGAGCAAGGAAAAGGTGCGTAGCTTGGCCAGCATCGCGCGTGCGAGCCCCCGTGGTGGGCAAATGTTTAGAGATGGTCGACGCGGTATTGTGACTGGCGACATAGCGCGGAGCAACTGGCCGCGAGAAATCCAGCGCGCGATTCATGCGCGGCGGCGGTTGAGGTGCCCTGCATGGCCTTAACGGTTGCAGGATCGCCGGCGCGAAGTGAGCCAGCCTGAGACTGCGACTAATGTGGTGGCAAGGACCAAAAGCTGGATGGCAGCGGGTTCCGGGATCGGCTCATATTCCACGTAGAAATATGGGTCGTTGAAGCGCGGGTTCAAGTCGTTCCACCACATTGCAGCATCGGTGTGCGCGGCGTCCTCATGCCCATTGAGATCGTTGGGCTCGCCCGGCCACCAATTCGCATAGTCGAAAGTTTCGCCCGTGACCCATCTCCAACCGCCAGCGGGCTCGCTGAAATCGGGCGCAGTCGTATCCTGAAAGAGGCCGATCCAGTACTTTCCCAACGGGAGATTCTGGCGAATGAAGTCCAATTCGGCCGCGGATGTCATTGTCAATAAATGACCGGGCAATCCGTCATACTCTCGCGCGGCCGCAGCGTCGCGCGCGGCAAACCAGTCCATCGGTTGTTGCACGGCTTCGTAGTAGTGCCCATTGCCGCCGTCATGCACATCCCAGCGCAGCGGCGCGGCTACTGCATCATGCCGAGTCTGCAAGAGCGCAATCAACAATACCAATAAGTACAAAAATTGCGGCGCACGAATCATCGACAACATAAAATCCTCGCGAGTGGAGAGCACTTGGAACCAAATTGCAGTTCTGCTCTAACTCACGAGCGGTCTCGCCAGATGTTGGCGTGCGGTGGCCTAGCCCTTGCTGGCCTCGGGGGCTTTCCACGACCCTGGCGGCTGTGGGAACGATCCCATTTCGACCTGGAGCTTGCCCAGCCCTAGCCGCACGCCGCCATTCTCGCAGGCGGCGCGAGCATGCTCCGGATCGCCCGACGCCTCGAGCACGGTCTTGATGTCGGCGGCCGACAGCCCGCGCGCCAGCATGTCGCGTTTGAGCATGGCGTCGATCTCCGCCTGATGAGTGCGGCGGTTGTAATCGGTGACAAACACAATCGCCACGCAGGCAATCACCACGGCGGCGATCAGAAACAGCACGATCAACCAGGGATGCGTTTGGAGAAGGTCGAGCATGGTCGCGGCTCCGATTTCACGTTCCACCATTGCGACGGTCTCCCAGGTATTCGGCGGCGGCAAGAATTTATTGTACGCCGAGGGGCAAGCCGGGTCATTTCTTGGTTTCGGCCCCGGAAATCGCCGGTAAACCGGGGCGTTCCGCCGCTGGACCGTTGCCGTTTTCTGGTGGACCTGACCAATCGCGGCGTCCGCCACGCTCAAAAGTGCTCGGCGTGAAGCTGCGCAGCCAACCCTTGCGCCAAAAGAAATACAGCATGCCCACGCTCACCGCAACCATCACCACCCACACGCCGACATAGCCCAGCGGCATGTTCAGTTCGGGCATGTTCCAAGGCGAGGCGTCGGTGTTGAAGTTCATCCCATAGATACTGGTGATGAAAGTGAGCGGAATGAAAATAGTGGCGATGATGGTGAGCACCTTCATCACCTCGTTCATGCGATTGCTGGCGCTGGAGACAAACAAGTCGGTCAGGCCAGACGCGATCTCGCGATACACCTCCACCAGGTCGATAATTTGCACCGTGTGGTCATAGCAATCGCGCAGGTGCAGGCGTGTCTCATTGGACACGATGTCGTGCGGATCGCGCAGCAGCGTGTTGATCGCCTCGCGCTGCGGCCAGATGGCGCGGCGCAGCAAGATCAGCTCGTTCTTGATTTCGTGAATCCGCGAGACGCTGTGCAAGTTGGGCGCGGTGAGCACCTCGGCTTCCAACTCGTCGAGCATTTCGCCGTAATGCTCAAGCGCCGGAAAGAACGCGTCGATCACCGAGTCGAGCAAGGCGTAGGCCAGGTAATCGGGGCCGCTGGCGTGCAGCATCCCGCGCGCGTTGCGCAAGCGCTCGCGCACCGGGTCGAACGAGTCCCCGGGAAACTCCTGAAAGGTGATCACGAAGTTCCGCCCCAAGAACATGCTGAGTTGCTCGGTCTCGACATGCTGCCCGTGATTCACCATGCGGGCCGTGACGAACAGGTAGTCGCCATAGTCCTCCACCTTGGCGCGCTGGTGGGTGTTCATCACATCCTCGAGCGCCAAGAGATGCAGACCGAAGACCTGGCCAATGCGGGCGATGACGTTTTCGTCTCCCAGCCCGTCGACATTCAGCCAGCCGACGGGATAGTGTCCCAAAATCTGCTTCAGTTCTTCCGGATCGCGCAGTTCTCGTTCGACGAACTGTTGATTGCCGTAGGCAATGACCTTGAGCACCGGCCGAGGCGAATTGGGATTGGCCTTGAGCGTGCCCGGCGGCGCGCCGGGCGCCGTGCGACGCGCGAAATAGAGCTTGCCGCGTTTTGCCCTACGTTTCGCGGCCCGACCGTTATTAGCCACGCTGGCGCCCTTGCGATGAAGAAACTCAGATGCCCATTTGCGCCAACGCGTCGATCACGCTGCGCACCGTGCCGGCCAGCGCGGGATGGCTCCCCTCGAACTCGGCGGCCGCCTCGGCAAGCTGCGCGCGGAGCGGATCGGGGGGCGATGACTCCGATTGATCCTCGTCCGCGCTGGGTTGAGCCAGCACGCCGCGCACTTCGCCGAGCGTGCGCTCCAGCAATTCGCGCGATT
>JAIBBY010000094.1 GCA_019694455.1 Pirellulales bacterium | reverse complement strand
GGGCGCCTGCCCGCGTTCGCGCATGGCGCGGGCGGCGGCCGGCGCCAGCGCGGCGACGTCCGCTGGATTCAGTCTTTCTTCGCGCACCATGTCGACAATCGCCAGCATCACGGCGCGGGCACTGGCCTTGTCTATTTGATCGGCCAGCGCCTGCGCCAACAGGCGCCCCGACGACTTGGCACGGTCGGCTGGCAGACATTCGAGCGCACGGCGCAAGACTTCGGCCTTCATATCGCCAAGGGGCAAGGGATGCCGCTCAAGCTCTGCCACCAGCGCGTCGAACTGGTCCGGCAGCAGCGCTTGCAAATTGCGCCACACCACGCGCGGAATCAACGAATCGTCGCAGCTTGCGCTGAGCGTTTCGACCAGGATCGGCATGGGCGAAAGGCCACTAATCTTGCGCGCGGCGATCGCCACTTGCAGGCGAACGTCAGGAGACGGGTCGCGCGCCAGTTCGGCGATGCGAGCGGCGGCCGCGTCGTCGCACCCACCCCGATTTCCCAATAGTCGCACCCCCCAGGCGCGCAGTCCTTCGTCGGCATGATTCAGCAGCGCTCGCTCAAACTCGGGATGCGGCTCGTCGGTCGAGCAACAAACCAACAGGGCATGCCAACGCGCTTTGCGCGGCGCCGACTCGTCGAAAACCAAGCGCTCCAGTTTGTTCCGCGTTGCCGGATCTTGGCGCTCGGAGAGCAGCCGCTGCGCCTGATCACGGAAGTAAACATTCGGGCTCGCCAATCGACGCAGCAGTTCGTCGTCGGTCTCGCGCGCCAAGTCAAACGCTGGGGCGCGCGGCGCATCGCCGTAGCGCACGCGATACAGTCGGCCGCGGCCGCGCTCGATGCCATCGGGATCGCGCCGCGCGTCTTGATAGCAGTGGTAACGATCGTACCAATCGAGCACATACAAGCATCCGTCGGGTCCAGTCTTTTGCGCCACCGGCATGAACCAGGCGTCGTTGGCCGTTAGAAAGTCGGGCGCGGGGCGGGCAAAATAGGTTGCACCGCGCCGCTCCAATACATCCACGTTCAAACAGCCACCGTGGATGTTGCCCATATACAACCGATCGCGATACTCGGGCGGATAGGCGTCGCTATCGAAGAAGTGCAGCCCACAATACGCGGCCTTTTGATGCGTGTGCTGGACAATCGATTCGATCTTCCAGGTATGCGCCGGATAGGCGCCCGCCTGGCGGTGGTAGTAGCCCGTCTCCACCAGATGCCAGAGGTGATCGATCACACAAGCGCTGACAAAGGCGCTGCCACTGGGATCGAAGGCGATGCCCCAGGGGTTGCTCGTGCCTTCGGCAAATAGCTCAAACCGCCGCGTGCGCGGATGGATGCGAAACATCGCGGCCGTAAATTCGAACTCACGGTCTCCTTGCCGCACCACGCTCTTGTTGAACACGCCGTTGAGGCCGTAGAGGTATCCGTCTGGACCCCAGGTGAGCGAGTTGGGCAGTTCGTGCGTGTCGTCGCGGCCGAAGCCAGTCACCACCACCTCGCGGCGGTCGGCGCGACCATCTCCATCGGTGTCTTGCAGGTACAAAATGTCCGGCGCGTTGGCCACCCAAACTCCGCCGTATCCCACGGCAATACCGGACGGGATATTCAGCCCGTCGGCAAACACGGTCACACGATCGACGCGTCCATCGCGGTCGGTGTCTTCCAGCACTTTGACGCGATCGCGGCCGGGGCCGGCGTCGGAACGAGGATACTCCACGCTTTCGGTCACCCAAATCCGGCCGCGCTCGTCGAAGCACATCGCCACCGGGTTGATCAAATCGGGCTCGGCGGCCACCACTTCGACCGAGAAGCCGGGAGGCACGGTCATGCGGACAGCGGCCTCCGCGGCCGAGAGCGCGGGACCGGGTGGAGCGTCTTGATTGTACGGAATCGAATCGCCGGCGGTGGCGTAGCGGCAAGCGATCGCTACGTACAAAATGAAAAACATGCCATACCGTACGGCAGGTATCGAACGGCGACACGGCATCGGCAGAATCTCCCCAAGTTGTGACGAGCGCCCATTATAAATTCCTGCGGCGCCGATCGACAGCGACGTTTTTGTACATTCGCCCATTGGCAGCGAACTTGAAAGCGGGTTACGCTGCCGGCGCCGAGATGAGAAACGGCAGGAGAAATCGTATGTCGCGCATCGCTTTCGTTTCGCTTGTCTGCGGATTGCTTGTCGGTTGGTCGCGCTCCGCATTGGCCGAACCGCCAGATTTTCGCATCGAGCGCGGCGCCGAACGACTGATCGTGCGACTCGGCGAGCAACCCATCGCGACCTACGTGTTTGGCGACGCCAAGATCTCGCGACCCTATTTATGCGATCTGTTCACCAACGGGGGCCTGCGCGTCACGCGGCGGCATCCGCCGGTCGCCGGCGAAGACCTCACCGATCACGACACCTTCCACCCGGGAATGTGGCTCGCGTTTGGCGATCTGGGAGGCGAGGATTATTGGCGACTCAAAGCGCCGGTCGAGCACGCGGGCCTTGTGCAGGAGCCGACAGGTGGCGCCAGCGCCGGCTTTACGGTGCGGAACACGTATCGTCGCGCGACGGGGGATGGTGTGGTTTGCCAGGAAACCTGCCGTTACGCCTGGCTGCCGCATGAAGCTGGCTATGTGCTGACAATCGACAGCGAATTCTCCAACGACGAGGCCGAGTTCGTGTTTGGCGATCAAGAAGAAATGGGACTCGGCATCCGCATGGCGACGCCATTGATCGTGGAGCGCGGCGGCCAGATTGTGAACAGTCGCGAGCAGCGCAACGAGAAACAAGCCTGGGGGCAAGCCGCCGCATGGTGCGACTACTCAGGCGTGATCGGTGATCGGCGGGTGGCCGTCACTTTGATCCCCGCAGCGAGCAACTTTCGACCGGCTTGGTTCCACGTGCGCGACTATGGCCTGATGGCGGCCAACCCGTTTGGCCGGCACGCGCTCGCGGATGGCGAACCGAGCCGCGTGGTGGTGGCTCGCGGGGAGCGCTTTCGCTTGGGATATGCGCTGTTGGTGCGCGAGTTGCCGGTCGCGGCCGACCCCGACACGACGAGCGCGGCGAGCAGTGTGTTGCAGCAGATCGCCCCACCGTCGGCAGACCATTAGTTTTGAGAAACGCCGTTGGTCTCGAAGCCGGGGACAAACTCGCGCAATTGTTCAATCAGTAGCTCGACATCAATTGGCTTGGCAAACAAGGCATGCGCGCCGCTGGCCTGGATTTCGGCCTTGCGCTGGCTGGTTACGTCGCCGGTGAGCGCGAAGATCGCCTGCAAGCTTGCCGGCGGGGCGTCTTGCACGTGGCGCAGCACCTCGCGGCCGTCGAGATCGGGCAGCATCATGTCCAACAGCAGCACATCGAAGTCGTCGCGCATCAGGCAGGCCAGCGCGGTGGCGCCGTCGGCGGCCTCGGTGACTGCCGCCCCCTCGCCACGCAAGATTTGCGCGGTGCCATTGCGGGTGCTGGCGTGATCTTCCACGAGCAATACGCGCAGCGAATCGAGTCGGCACTCCAATAGTCCGGTCAGCTTGGCGCGCAGCGCGCCGTTGCCGGCCGGATCGTCGGCGGTGTTGTGGACCACGATCGAAGCCGGCAAGAGCACCGTGAATGTGCTGCCAGCGCTCAACTGGCTTTCCACTTGAATCGTGCCGCCAAGAAATTCCACTAGCCGCTTGCAGATGGAGAGCCCCAGCCCCGCGCCCTGGCTGCGGTCGCGAGCGGGGTTATGCAGTTGCCGGAATTCGTCGAAAATATACTGCAATAACTCCGGCGGAACGCCGCAGCCGGTATCGCGAACTTGAATCGCCACTGCCCGGTCGGGACCATGCTTGGCCTCGACGCTGACACGCACCGAGCCGCTGGACGTGAACTTGATGGCGTTGCCTAACAGGTTGCCAAGCACCCGCGCCAGCTTGACACGATCGGTGCGGAGCCAAAGCGAGCCAGGCAACGAATTGGCGATCAGCTCCAAACCCTTCTTTTGCGCCGCGGGCAAATGCTGACGCAGTTCTTGCTCAACCAAATCGGCAAGCGCGAACTCGCTTTCGACGAGCTCGCTCTTACCCGAATCGAAGCGCGCCATATCGAGCACATCGCCAATCAGTTCGATGAGCGACAAGGTGTTGCGCTGGAGGTCGTCGGCCAGACTGGCAATTTGTCCGGTCATGTTTGGATCGGCGGCGTAACGGCGAATCAGTTCGGCCATCAGGCTGATCGCGTTGGCTGGCGTGCGAATGTCGTGCGACACCGCCGCCAGGAAGTGCGTCTTGCGGGTGCTGGCTTCCTCGGCCTCGCGGCGGCGCAAGTCAAGTTCGCGTTGCAGTGTTTTCTGCGCGGTCACATCGGCCAGCGCGCACACTCCGCCCACCACCGCGCCATTGGCGTCATGGATGGGAGCGGCGCTGGCCAGCAGTTCCAGCCGACCGCCGCCCGGCGCCGGCAAGGTCAGCTCCTCGCCAGTCACTTCCTGGTCGCGGCACGCGCGCTGCAAGGGATGATCGGCCGGCGACAATGGCTGCCCGCCACGGTGGAACGAGCGAAACACACGGGCGCCGGCCGGTGTGGTCGGAGCGATATTTTCGTCGGTGGCGACACCGAGCATGGCGGCGGCGGCCGGATTGGGGCGCACGCTCCGGCAGTCGGCGTCGTCGCAGACCAGCATTCCGAATGGCACGGTGCGAAACGCGGCCGCAAAGCGTTTGCGTTCGCGCTGGACCGCAGCCACCATCTCCGCCGTTTGCAGGCTGATTGAGGCCTGGGCGGCCAGCGATTCGATCATGGCGATCTGCATTTCGGTCCAGATGCGCGGACGATGGGAATACACGGCGATGGCGCCCACGATGCGACCATGAATCCGCAGCGGCGCCGCCAACGCGGAACGGAAGCGGGGCGCCCCAACCGGTTGCACCAGTTCCAAATCGGGTCGCAATTCGAGATCTTCAATGAAAGCGGTTTGGCCTGTGGAAATCACCATGTAAGCGAACGAGCTTGCGAGAGGGATGACGTCGCGCGTTGGTCTCTGGTCGCCAAATCCCTGGTGACTCGACACCACCAGTTCGCTTCCTCTCATCTCCAGAATCGCGGCGGGGCTCCTGTCGGTCAGCGCGGCCAGCGCCTCGCAGATGCGCGCCAGCATCTCGTCGCGCGCCAAGTTGGCCATGACCGCGCGAGAGAGCGCCAGCAATTGTTCGAGGATCTGCTCCCACTGCACCAAATCGTCGTTGGTGACTCGCAAAACCTCGCCCTGCCGTTCAAGCTCTTCCGTTTGCGATTGCAGTTCTTCGTTCTGGTGCAGGATTTTTTCCTCGCGGCGCGTCAGTTCGCTGTTGATCGCCGCTAATTCAGCGTTTTGCTTTTCAATCTGTTCACTGCGCGATCGCGAGGTGCGCTCAGCCACAATCCGGAGGTGCCCAATGCCGGCCATCGACAATACGGCCAAGACGGCGATACCGCGACTGATGACCAGGTCGAGCCAGTCCGACGCGTTGATTGTGCTCGTCAGCAGAAGCAGGTCCAGCTTGGCATTGATGACGCCCAGGATGGCGACGGTCCACACCAGCTTGGGCTCGCGCGACCAGGTAACCAGCGCAACAGCCAGGCTGAACAGCACGGTCAGATAGATATCGTCGGGCACCACCCATTGGGCGACTGCCGTCACCATGAACAGCGCCACGCCAACCGATGCTAGCACGCGCGACAAGACATCGCCTTCCCTTGTTAATTGTTGAAGCGGCGGCATGCTTACCTCCTTGCTCGCTGATAGATGCAGGGTCCAACCTGATGCAAACGCGTGGCGCCGAGCGGCCGCTCGGCCTTGCCAACGACCAACAGCCCATTGGGCCTCAGCCCCGCTTCAATGCGTTGCCATAGACCGCGGACCACTTCGGGTCGCAGATAAATGGCGGTGTTGCGCAGCGAGATGATGTCCCACTCGCCCGGTTCGAAGTATTTGACAAAACTCGACACGCGCCATCGCGCCGCGGCGCGCAGTTCGGCGGTGATTGTGGCCTGTCCGCTGGAGATATTGAAAAAACGGGTTCGCCGGTCGGGGCGCACCGCTTCGATACTGGCCAGGTCGTACTGTCCGGCACGCGCGGCGGCAATGGCGGCGGGACGACAGTCGGCGCCCAGCAGATAGCTGCCCGCCAGCAGCTTGTGCTCGGCGAGCAACATGGCCAGCGAGTAAAGTTCGGCGCCATCGGAGCAACCCGCGCTCCAAACGCTCAAGGGGCGCGTTGAACGCGCGAGCGTCGGCAGCAAGTGTTCGAGCCGGGCGAAGACCGCCTCGTCGCGAAAGAAACCAGTCACGCCAACCAGCAAGCGATTGATGGCCACCGTCGCCAGTTCGGGACGGCTTTCGAGCCGAATACAAGCCTCGTCCAGCGACTTGGACCGCAGCGCCCGCAGACAGGCAGGCAAGCGGCGGCGCACCATGGCGTGGCGGTAGTTCGACAGCGCCAAACCGGCGAGCGAGAAGAGACGTTCGCAAAAGTCGAACTCGGGCTGACTCAACGTCGGTTGGCGCGCGGCGTCGACGCGCGACCCGTCGAACAGCAGATGCGCCCTGCGGCGGCGCGGCGCCTCGCGTGGGAAAACAATGTGCTGATAGTCAACACCCTGGGAGGCCGGCAGTCGTTGGTGAGTAAGGATCAACGGTTTCTCCGGTGGTGGACAAGCAGAGGTTTGGCCAATTCGCGGTCGGTGGGCGAGCGGCGAACAGGTCGCGCGCGGGTGCACACAGGCAGGTGAATGGCGCCGCGCGGCGACCAATGTCGAGTTAAACGCGTCGAATTGAACGCGCGGCGGCACACGGCAGGAAACGCGCAACATAGCGCCGACGGATCGCACTTCATGGCGATCGTCATCGAGCAGATGGCTCATCAGCTCTCAATATAAGTTGTGGGCGCTGGCGGGTAAAGCGCGCCGCCGGCGGACTGCTATCAGCTCGCCGGTCGCACATAAATCGGATTGGTGAGAATCCACGGACGCAGATCACCGTCCAAATTTTGCCACACCTCGACGCGATAGACGCCGGGCTCCCGCACCTCGAAACTCAACTCGCGGGCGCGCGTTTCCTCGACCACGGCGCCATCGCGCAATAGTTTGATGATGCCCGGCAAGGGAGAGGCCACGCGCAGCTTCAGTTCTGCTGTGAGCGGTATCTCGCTGCCCATGGGCGCCGCCGCGGTGGGGGTATCGGCAAAGTACAGAAAGCCGGTGGGATCGGCGATCCAATCGAAGGCGACATAGGCGCGCCCCTGCCGCAGCGCGTCCCACACCGCTGGCACGGTCTGCTCGGTGAGCAGCAAATGGGTGCTGGTGTGCCGCAAGCTGCGCTCGTACGGATCGAGATCGAGCTCGAGCACCACGTCGCCCGGCTTTTTGTCCTTGACGAACGATTGGATCAGCGCGATTTTTTCTGGATCCAGCTCGGTCAGTTTTTGTCCCAGGCGGTCTTCGATCAGCACCTTGCCGTTCTCCTGCAGGATGGTGCGCATGCCGACATTGTGGTGCGAGTCGTTGCCCGCCACGCCAGTCAGTCGCCCCTCGCTCGACAACTCATCGAAGCGTTTCAGATACTCCGCCGGGTAGTCCTGCAGCGCGGCGAAGAACTCTTGCGGATATTTTTGCAGGCTCGGCAGCAAGGCGAGCAGCGTCAGCGGGTTCTTGAGCGCCGACACCAGCCGCTTTTCTTGCATGAAATCGAAGTGGGTGTTGTACATCTCCATGCCGGTCAGCCCGGCGATTTTCCAGTCCATCCGCTCTTCGAGATGACAGAGAAAGCTCAGCCCGCCGGTGGCCGCGATCGCGTCGGCCAGTTGCTGCGGCGTTTCGGTCTTTTGGTCTTGAATGCTTTGCATCGGATAGGCCAAAAAGCCGTTGGTCTCGGCGCCGGGCACGACCAGCACGCCATCGTGCATGCCTTGGTGGCCGTCTTTCACGTAGTCGTAATGCGGCGCGGGGTGTTCGGTGAACATAATCACGCGCACGCCGACCTCTTTGGCCGCCTTGATGATTTCTTCCAGCTTGCTGCGACTGTCGTGCGACAACAGCGAATGGCAATGCAAAATCGCGCGATAGTCCTCGTAGCCTTCGAGCTTTACCTCCACCGGCCGGCGTTCGGCGGCAAGTTCGGCCACGGCGGCTTGCACGGCGGCCAGCTTGGCGGGCGCCAATCGCGCCAAGCCATCGGCCGAGACCGCTGGGACCGAAACGAGCAGTGCTACGAGCAGAATCGGCGGCAGTCGAAAAGGCATGAGATTTTGACCTTCTGAACACGAAAGCGATGGAGCGGACGCTATCGCCAAGATAGCAGGGCTGGATGACGGAGTGGAGCAGGAGAGAAGCCCCCCTCATCCGGCCTATCGGCCACCCTCTCCCCCTGCTGCGCTTCGCTCCGCGGGGGCGAAGGCTGAAATGGGCTCGCGCGTTGGTCGGCATGCCCACGGCTGCGCCGTGGAGCATGGCACGCGACGTTTTTTTCTGCTTTTGCTGATCGCCAGTCGCTGAGTGCTGACCGCTGAGTGCTGACCGCTGAGTGCTGACCGCTGAGTGCTGACCGCTGATCGCTGACTGCTGACCGCTGACTGCTGACCGCTGACCGCTAGTCGCTGCGTTCAAATCTGGTTCGGGCGTTCGTCAACGAGGGAGGGTTTTTTGTCCTGCTCGCGCTGGCGGGCGATCTCGGGATCGTGGCCGTAGAGATCCTGCTCGTCGCGCGGGGTGTTGCGCGGCGCATCGCCGCGCCGTGAATCGCTGCGCCGTGAATCGCCATACGGCGATTCAAATTCGTCTTCGTCGTCGTCAGCGGGGGGCGACTTGCCGCGGGTGCAGGGATCGTACGGCTCCGACAAGATCGAGGCGCGACGGCGCTCGTGGATGTCGGAGTCGATGTCGTCTCCCCACAGGTCGGGGCCAAAGCGGTAGCGAGTTGGGCCGGCGCGGCCTTCCGCCTTGAGCTTTTGATGGGCGGCGTACTCCGCCTCGC
>JAIBBY010000093.1 GCA_019694455.1 Pirellulales bacterium | reverse complement strand
TGCGGCCGCGCTTGCGAAAAATCGGGCACCTGCGCCAGCGCGCACATCATGAACGGCATGTTCTCAACGACCGCCCGCATCCGCGCTTCGCTGTCGCGCAGCGCTTGCACCGAGCCGGTGCGATCGAGTGTGCCGGCGATCATTTCGGTCACCATCTTGATGAGCTGTAGTGTGTCGGCCGACCATTCGCGCTCGCCGGTGGAACCCAGGCTGAGAAAACCAATCGGCTTGCCGCCACACGCTAGCGCCACGGAGGCAAACGCCTGCACCGGCGCGTCGCTCGCCCAACGTATGTACTCGCGCGCCTCGGGCGGGAGCTGCGCCACCGACGAAATGGTCATCGGCTCCCCTTCGAGCACGCGCGCAGTGAGCGACGACGACTCCGCCTCCGAGAGGTCGCGCGACAGCGCCGGATGCTCGCTCTCGGGCGTGTCAAAGGTCGTCCAGCGAAACCGACGTGTGATGCGCGCGCCGTCGGCGTCGAGCAGCCAAATCGACGCCGATTGAACCTGGATAAACTCACCGAGCGCGGTCAGCGCTTCCTGCACTCCCTCGTTCACGTTGTCAGGCGTGAGCCCAATGAAGCGGCGCGACAATTGGGCCACAAGCTGCTCGAACTTGACCTGCGACTTGAGCGCCCGCTCTGCCAAATGGCGTTTGGTGATATCAACGCCCGTTAGCACCACGCACGGCGGCAGTCCGGGAGACCGTTCGAGCACGTTGCTGGACCAATGGATGTAGTGCCGCACTCCGTCGCGCTCAATCGAAATTCGCTCCAACTCGGGTAGCAGCACACCGCTGGTCATCCCCTCAAATGCCAGCCGCGCATGTTCTTCCATGCCGGCGACGGCGAACAGATCCCAAATAAAGCGCCCAGCGACTTCACTTGCAACCAGCCCAGACACCTCCTCGCAGGCATGGTTGAACAACAAAATGCGGCCATCCATGTCCAGGATCAACACCAACGTCTCGACCGAGTCGATCACTCGGCCGATCAGGTCGGTATGCTCGTCGGTCGCCGCCAATTGCTCCGCTGCGGAGGCCATCCGCCGCTCGCTGGCTGCCGCCACGGCGCGCAGCGCGCAAACTTCGCGTTCCAATTCCGCCAAACGAAGATCGCGCGCGTCGGCTCCCGCCTGTGAGATCACGAGCCGTTCCCCCTCATTGGCATGGTGCGGTTCACGAAGGAAATTCTAGCCCGTCCAAGGGGGGGAGTCATCTGTTGTGAACGGCGGCCAATTCACCGTTCCGCCGCGTCAACCACGCGCCCGGTTGCGCAGCCGCCATAAGCTGCCTAAAATGGCTCGATCGCCGTTGTCTTACCTTGGCCACGTGAGTGGGCGTCTGATGAAGTCTTTCTTGACTTACTTGTTGGTACTTCGCCTCGCGCCGTGTTGTTTCTGCCTCATGGCGATATTTGGCCAAATTGAGGCGCGGGCAGCGTCTCCTCCGGCGGGCGATCGCTTTTCGCATCTCGATCGGGTCGATCCCTACCACCCCGGTCTGGAATCCGCGCGGTTGACGACTCCGCAATGGGTGGGCGAAGCCGGGGTTGAAGCCGTGGTGGTGCTCGCCATCGACGACATGCGCGGGCACGAGAAGTGGGAAGCTTTTTTGCGTCCCATCCTGGACCGGCTCAAGCAGATCGACGGCCGCGCCGCGCTAAGCATCATGACCTGCCAAATCGAACCAAACCAACCGCATCTGCAACAGTGGCTGCAGGAGGGCGTGAGTCTGGAGTGCCACACGGTCGATCATCCGTGCCCACTACTCAAAGGGGGCGACTTCGCCAAGGCCAAGAGCACCTACGATCGCTGTGTCGATCTGTTGGCGAGCGTGCCGAATCAACGCCCCGTGGCGTTCCGTATGCCGTGTTGCGATTCGCAAAATACCGTCAGCCCGAGGTTCTTTACGGAAATTTTTTCCCAGCGCACGCCGGCGGGGGCGTTCTTGGAACTGGACAGTTCCGTATTTCAGATCTTCACAGCGGACGATCCCGCCCTCGCGCGAGAGCTGACCACGGCGGCCGACGGCGCCGAGCGATTTCGCAAGTATCTGCCGTTTCCCTCGTTTGTGAACACCATCGAAAACTATCCCTATCCCTATGTCATTGGCGGCAACTGCTGGGAGTTTCCTTGCATGGTCCCCAGCGATTGGGAGGCGCAGAACATCCTCAAGCCGGCCAATCCACAGGCGCTGGCCGACATGCAAGCCGCGCTCGACGCCACCGTGGCGAAGCACGGTGTGATGAACTTCGTGTTTCATCCCTACGGATGGATTCATCAGCAGCAAGTGGTCCAACTGGTCGATTACGCTCACAAGACATACGGCCCACGCGTCAAGTTTCTCAACTTTCGCGAATGCGCGGAACGGCTCGCTCAGTATTTGACTTCCGGACAGCCGTTGCGCGCGGCCGATGGCAAATTCAATGGCGTGACCATCGTCGATCTCAACGACGATGGCTACCAAGATGTGGTCATCGGCAACAACCAACTTCAGCACACGCGCCTCTGGCGTCCCGACCAGCGCCAATGGCAGGAATTCGAGTTTCCCTTCGATCTGCAAACGCATGGACCAGCGCGTTGGGGCGTGGTCGACGGCCGGCCAATCGTATTGGTCACGATCGACGGCCAGCCACGGGCCTGGCAGTTCGCCGACGATCAATGGCAAGACGTGTCAGCCCCGTTTGCCGCGATCTCGCAGCACGGCAAACCATTGCAAATCGCCAGCGACCGACGCGACGCCGGCGTTCGTTTTCGCGATCTGGACCGTGACGGTTGCAGCGAGTTGATTATCGCCAACCAGGCGCGGCAAGAAGTGCTGCGCTGGACTGCGGCCAAGGCCGATCAACCTGCGCACTGGGCGCCACAACCGTGCGGCTGGCCTGAAAACGTGGTGTTGGTCGACGCTCAGGGTTGCGACGCTGGCGTGCGACTGGTCGATCTCGATGACGATCAACTGCTCGACTTGGTCGTCTCCAACGAGCAGGGTTATGCCGTGCATCGCTTTGCCGGATTCGACCAACCTTGGCAGGTCGTGCTCGCCGAGTCGCGCCCCGAGGGAAAACGCATTCCGTCGTTTGTCCGCGATGGAACCAATAACGGCGCGTGGACGCATTCGCGCCATTTCTGGTGGCAGAACGAAGACACCGATCGGCTGCCCGATTTGGTCGATCGAGTGGCTTTCAACGATTTGCTGGACGGCGTTGAATCGGCCGCGCGAGCGCCGGCCGCGGCGCTGGCGGCACTAGATGTTCGGCCCGGTTTCCGTGTCGAGCAAATGGCCGCCGAGCCCGCCGTGGCCGACCCCATCGCCTTCGATTGGGGACCCGATGGCGACCTGTGGGTCGTTGAGATGGCCGACTACCCGGATGGCGTCGATGGAAAGCCCGCCGGCCGCGTGCGCCATCTGGTCGATACCGATGGCGACGGCCGCTACGACCGGGCCACGACGCTCGTCGACCAACTGCGGTATCCGACTAGCGTGATGAGTTGGCGCGACGGTGTGCTGGTGCTGGCGCCCCCGGACCTGTTCTTTGCCAAGGACACCAATGGCGATGGCGCGGCCGACCAACGTGAGACGTTGTTCACCGGCTTTGCCGAGGGCAATCCGCAGCATCAGGCGAACGGATTGACTTGGGGGCTCGACAACTGGATCTACGGCGCCAACGGCGACAGCGGCGGCAAGATTCGCTCGATCAAGACGGGAGAAGAAGTCTCCATTGGCGGGCGCGATTTTCGCTTGCGCCCCGACGATGGCGAGGTCGAGTCGATCGAAGGCTACACCCAATTCAACCGCAATCGCGACGACTGGGGCAACTGGTTCGGCAACAACAACAGCAATCCCATGTGGCAATACGTGCTCAGCGATCATTATCTGAGCCGCAACCCGCACCTGGCGCCGCCCGATGGCAAGGTTGCGGTGAGCGAGCAGCCTGGCGCCGCGCCCGTCTTTCCGCGCAGCCGGCTATTGGAGCGATTCAACGATCCGCACACGGCCAATCACTTCACTTCGGCCTGTGGCACAAACATCTATCGCGACGAGTTGCTTGGCCCCGGTTTCGCCGGCAACGCCTTTGTCTGCGAGCCGGTTCATAACCTGGTCCATCGAGAGATCATGCGCCGCGACGGATTGATCGCTGCCAGTCGTCGCGCCGACGATGAACAGCGGAGCGAATTTCTGGCGTCGACCGACAATTGGTTTCGCCCCACCACCGTGCGCACCGGTCCCGACGGCGCGCTCTGGATCGCCGACATGTATCGCGCGGTCATCGAGCACACCGAATGGATTCCCGATTCGATGGAGGAGCGCATCGACGTGCGCGGCGGCGCCGACGAGGGACGCGT
Organism: Pirellulales bacterium; assembly: GCA_019694455.1. Taxonomy (NCBI): domain Bacteria; kingdom Pseudomonadati; phylum Planctomycetota; class Planctomycetia; order Pirellulales; species Pirellulales bacterium. The sequence goes on along the minus strand of JAIBBY010000093.1, from coordinate 4,765 downwards.
CTATCGTGTGCTGCCGGTCGGCGTCGTGCCCCGGCCCATGCCAAAGCTATCGCACGCGACGTCTGGCGAACTGGTCGCTCAACTCGAAAGTCCGAACGGCTGGGTGCGCGATAAAGCGCAGCAGATCCTGGTCGAACGCAAGGCGACCGATGCGGCCGCCCTGCTGGAGACGATGGTTCAATCGGGCGGCCGCGCAACGGCCCGCTTGCACGCGCTTTGCGCATTGGACGGACTGGGTACCGTCCGCCCCGATATCCTCATGAGCGCCCTGGCCGATAGCGAAGGTGGCGTGCGCCGACATGCGGTGCGCATCGCCGAACCGTACTTCGCCGCCTCGCCGCCGCTACAAGCCGCGATATTGAAATTGGTCGAAGATCCCGATCCGCAGGTGCGCTTGCAGTTGGCGTATTCTTTGGGCCAGTGGGAAGGCGTGGCGGCGGGGAAGGCGCTGGGGCGTCTGGCCGTGCGCGATGCCGGTGACTCTTGGATATTGGCTGCCGCCATGAGTTCCGCCGTGCCACATTTGGAATCGATCGTCGCGGTTGTGTCGCAAGCGAAAGAGGCCGCTGCCGGACAGTCGGAATTGATCTCGCAACTTTTGACTCTCGCCGCCGCGACCCACCGCGAGGACACGATCGTTTCGCTAATCCCGGTGATTCGCCGCGACGACCAGGGACGCTATAGCGCCTGGCAACTCGGCGCGTTGGGAGAACTTTTGGACCTCTTGGACCGCCGAGAGACGACCCTCGCCAAGTTCCGAGCATCGGCTTCGCCGCCGCTGCAAGCTGAGATCGACGGATTGGCGCCACTGTTCGCGTTTGCCCGCGCCACGGCCGGCGATGCTTCGGCCGCGCTCGACGACCGGTTGGCCGCGGTTCGCCTGCTAGGGCGCGGTTTGACGGACCAGGAAGCCGACGCGGTGGTGTTAGCAGAACGACTTGCTCCGGGCGAAAATGAAGCGGTGCGCGCCGCCGCCATCGCGAATCTAGGCGGTCAAAGCGGCGAACAGGTCCCGCGCGTGCTGCTCGATGCCTGGCGCGGCTACACGCCCCAATCTCGCGGCGAAGCGCTCGACGTTCTCTTGTCTCGCGAACCGTGGGCCGCGGCGCTGCTCGACGCCATCGATGCTGGCCGCGTGCCCCCCAGCGAAATCGACATCACGCGCCGCCAGCAGTTGACCGCCGGTCGCGCCGGCGCCTTGCGCGACCGCGCGCGTAAGATCTTCGATCAGGCCAGCGGCGATCGCGCGGCGGTCGTGGCGCGTTATCTCGCCGAAATGCCCGCTGGCGACCCTGCCCGCGGCGAACCGCTGTTCGTCAAAAGTTGCTCCGTCTGCCATCGCTTCAAAGACAACGGCTTCGCCATCGGGCCCGATCTGTCGGCGCTCACCGAAAAGGCGCCCGAGGCGCTCGCCATCGCCATCCTCGACCCCAATCGAGCGATCGAAGCCCGGTTTATCAATTACGCCGCCACCACCACCAGCGGCCTTGCCCATGCGGGCATTCTGGCCATGGAATCGGGCAATAGCCTGACGCTCCTGGCGCAAGAAAACAAACAGCAAACCATCTTGCGGACCGAGCTGGAAGCGTTGGAAAGCACGGGCAAATCCTTGATGCCCGAGGGCTTTGAAAAGGATCTCGCGCCGCAGCAATTGGCCGACGTGATCGCGTATCTGCGGCAAAACGTGACGCGCCCCAAGGAGTTGCCGGGCAACCAGCCAGTGGTCGTAGTTCCCGAGGCGCTGCGCGGCTTCCTGTTTTGTTTGCCGGGTAATGCCGAGGTGTACGGCGCCAGTCTGCGGATCGAGGAAGCGCACGGCAATTTGGGTTGGTGGGCCGGCGAAGACGATCATGTAACCTGGACCATCGACGTGCCGCGCGACATGGAGTATTCAGTGCATCTCGATATTGCTTGCGACGACGCCTCGGCCGGAAACCAATGGCTGCTGGAATGCGCGGGGCAACGAATCACCGCAACGGTCCAGAGCACCGGCGGGTGGGAAAAGTACCACCGCGTCCATGTTGGTTCATTGCGATTGAAGAAGGGTCAGCACCGGCTCGGTCTGCGCTCCAACGGGCCGATTCAGGGCGCAATGTTCGATCTTCGCTCCATTACGCTGATCCCCTTCGCGGGTCTGTCTCCATAGGACCGCCGGTCACAGACGGCCAGCGGTGGTCTTGTCGCGCAATTGATCGATCATGTCGCGCGTGGCCGCTTCCACGGCCCGTTGCCAATCGGCCGGCCCGAAGCGGTCGCGATACGGGGCGCGCACGTGGGCAAAGATGATTCCCCGTGAGTTGTTAATCACGGCGCCCAACCCTTGTGCGTCGAAACCGGGCGCCACATCGTCCGCCGTGGCGCCTTGGCTGCCATAGCCGGGCACCAGCAACCACGAGTGTGGCATGACCGCGCGCAACTCGGCCAGTTGCTCCTTGTAGGTCGCGCCGACCACCGCGCCCGCCAGGCCGTAGCCCGACATCGCCAGAGTTTCTTCCGCCAACCGTTCGACATATTCAGCCACATGCCGATAGAGCGGTCGTCCATCGCTGGCCAGGTCCTGGAATTGACCACCCCCCGGATTCGACGTCTTGACCAGGATGAACAGGCCAGCGTCGCGCTCCGCGGCGACTGTCACAAACGGTCGCAGACTGTCGTCCCCCAGGTAAGGGCTCACGGTCAAGGCGTCGCCCGCTAGGGGACGCTCGTCGCCGGGGCCCAGGTAGGCGTCGGCATACGCCGTGGCCGTCGATCCAATGTCGTTACGCTTGGCGTCAACGATCACCAACAGCCCCGCGCGGCGCGCATCGGCGATCACCTCCGCCAACGCGGCCACGCCGGCCGGCCCAAGTTGCTCGAAAAACGCCGCTTGCGGCTTCACCGCGGGAACCAGCGGCGCCACCACATCGATCACCGCTTGGCAAAAGCGAACGTAACTTTTGGCTCGATCGGCCGGGTTGTCTTCGCCGCGCAGCCCCGCTGGCAATTGCTCCCAGCGTGGATCGAGTCCTACCACCACAGGATTGCGAAAGCGCCGCACAGCGGCGGCCAAACGATCGGCAAAGGGGCTTGGCATATCGACTTGCAAATGAGTGCGGATCGTCAGCGCGCCGGCTCGACGCGAGCGGCGCTGCCTGCTGCACTAGCGTAACCGACTGGCGTCGCTTCGCTAGGCTCGATTTGAGGGACTGGCTGGCTTCTCTAAAAAGTGGTCCAAATGCGTATGCGAGTTTCCGGCATTCTCAGGGGCCAGAAATTTCACTAGGAAATCAGGCAGCACTGGCCGGACTAGATCATTGGCAAGCTGAGCGAGTCAGCCCGCTTCGGGATTCAGGACCGCGAGGCCCACCTTTGTCGCGATCACTGCCAAGCTCTTGTCGGCGGTGACGAAGTGGTCGAGACGGCCTCGCCTTCGCATGTGCAGGGAGGCTGCCAACTACAAAGCATCCAGCGTGCGAAGCGATTCGGCAAGCGCATGAGTGCGGAGCAATTGCACGGCCTCGGAATAGACGGCGGCCGTCATGGCTACTACCCGGAATTGCCGCTGCTTCCCATCCGCCAGAAACCGCTTGCGCAGCAGCGAAAAATCCGCTTCCGCGATCTCCTGGCGACGAACTTTGATGGCAAAGACGGAATGCATCTCGACCACGATCAGCCGAGAGATGAGACACAGATTCCCTGGCTCGGAGAGTATGGCATCGACTTGTTCGGCGTCTATTTCCGCGCAGTAGCGCTTCGCGATTGCACTGGAGCCGAAGAGAAAGGCAGGCATCTAGCGCAAATCACGCTCTTCGCGGAACGAATCAACCAGCGGCGCGCGAATCTTGGCCAGCGCGCGCCGAACTTGCTCGACGGTCACCGATTCATCCGCGCCTGCGTCGGCTTCCGTGAGGAATTCGCGATCGACCCAATCTTCCTCGTCCACAATCGGCGGGCGTACCGTGACACTAACTCGCTGGTGATTGGCGAGCGTAAGCGGAGAGAGAGGTTTTAGCACCCCGTCTTCATAGATGGCGTCAATGTGCTGTTCCATATTCCTAGTTTACGTCTATCCGAACTCCACAGTCGAGCTATTCGTGAGCCGTCGACGGAGGAGCGTGGGGCCTGTAAATAACACGAACCTCCATTGGGGCAATACTACGCCGGCTCGCTCGCTGGCGATGCATCCGCCGTGGCCACACCGTCGTCCTCGGTGGACACACCTGCTTCGTGGGCGGCCACGCCTTCCTGGTCCGTCGCCGGCTGCGCGGCGTATTGCGCCATACGCGACTGAAACGCGACCAGCGCCGCGTTGCCGAGGGCGACCTTTGCTAAATCGAAAAGCTGATGCAAGCCCGCCTGGGTCCAGGTGGCGCGCTGCTCGGCATCCGTACCATTGCTTTCGGCCGACCGGGTCGCGGCTCGCAGTTGTTCGGCCAGATGTTGAAAATGCTCCTTGGCCGTCTCGTCGCGCCGCGGCGTCAGCGCCGCCGCGGCCGCAAAGCCCGCCGCCGCCGCGATGCCCACCGCCGCCCAAGGATGCTCGCGCGTCCAGAGTCGCGGATCGGCGGCCGAGGCCGCGCTCTGCTTCAGATCGTCGAGGGCGGCGAACATCGCGTCACGCGCCTCACGACTTTCTTGGGCCGCAAGCTGGGCGCTGGTCTGCGGCTTAGCGGTCGTGCCCGGCGCCGACTTCACGTCCATAGCGGCTGCGGAAGTCTTCTCTGTGTCGCTCATATTTGTCGGCCAATCTTTGCTGCGAGGTATGCGTCATCCGCCGAAGCCCAAA
>JAIBBY010000092.1 GCA_019694455.1 Pirellulales bacterium | reverse complement strand
CCTTGCACCTCGTGATCGTACTGGCGAATGATCCACTCTTTGCTGGCCACGTTCAGCGAGCCGAGGATCGCCAATAGCTCGGGCGTGTAGTCGAGCCGAAATTTGTCTGGCAGCGGTTGCGGCTCAAGGGGCGCGGGCTCGTACACCGCATCGCGAACCACCGGCGGCCGGCCATCGTGCAAGATGTGCATCGACAGGTCGGCCACCTCCTGACCGTGATAGGTGAGTCGCAAGCGGCCGGTGGGGACAAACGTGCCCAGGCGGGTCGCTTCGACTCCCTCTTGGGCGCAAAGCTGATGAAAGCGCGGCCACTGCGCGGGGGGCACCGCCAGCACCATGCGTTCTTGCGCCTCGGAAATCCACATCTCGGCGTAGCTCAGACCGGCGTACTTGAGCGGAATGGTTTCTAGCTGCACCTCGGCGCCGATTTCGGCGCCCATCTCGCCAACGGCGCTCGAGAAGCCACCGGCGCCACAGTCGGTGATGGCAGTGAACAGCCCTTCGTCGCGCGCGGCGAGGACCACGTCGGTCACCATCTTTTCGGTGATGGCGTTGCCTATCTGCACCGCGCCGCCGCTGATGGTCTCGCTCTCGTGCGTCAGTTCGGCCGAGCTGAAGGTGGCGCCGTGGATGCCGTCGCGGCCGGTGCGGCCGCCAATGGCCACGATGTAGTCGCCCGGCTGCGCCGCCTTGTGCGACTTGTCGCGCGGAATCAAACCCACGTTGCCGCAATAAACGAGCGGATTGCCCAGATAGCGGCGGTCGAAGAACACCGCCCCGTTGACGGTGGGAATGCCCATCCGGTTGCCGTAGTCGCGCACGCCGGCGACAACCCCTTGAATGACGCGGCGCGGATGCAGCGCGCCGGCGGGCACCTGGTCGGGAGGCGTATCGGGCGGGGCGAAGCAAAAGACATCGGTGTTGCAGATCGGCTTGGCGCCGAGGCCGGTGCCGAGCGAGTCGCGGATGACGCCCCCCAGCCCGGTGTTGGCGCCGCCATATGGCTCGAGCGCCGAGGGATGATTGTGGGTTTCGACCTTGAAGACCACGTTGTGCTGCTCGTCAAACCGCACGATGCCGGCGTTGTCTTCAAAGACGCTAACGCACCAATCGGCGGCGCCGAGCGACTTGCGCACCGCCACCGTGGCGGCGAAGATCGTCTCCTTGAGCATGTTGGCGAAGTCGCGCGCGCCGTGCTCGTCGCGATAGCGAATGCGACCTTTCAGCGTCTTGTGGCTGCAATGCTCACTCCACGTTTGCGCGATCGTCTCCAGCTCGGCGTCGGTGGGCTCGCGCCCCAGTTCGCGAAAGTGGGCCTGGATGGTCTGCATCTCGACCAGCGACAGATAAAGCTGTCCTTCGCGGCTCAGGCGCTGTAGCGCGGCGTCGTCGAGCCCGCGTAGCGGAACCTCCACGCGCTGAAACTCGTAGGGCGCCCCCATATCGAGCCGATCGATCGTCAGCGGCCCGCGAATGGCCAGTTCCACGGCGTCGTTGGCCAGCGCCTTGGAGATCAGCGCATCGAGTTGATCGGCGGCCAGTCCTCGAAACCAATACTTCGACAGGGTGCGAACCGCTTCGAGTTCGATGCCGTGATCGGCCAGCGCCGCCTGCGCGCTGTGCGCCACCGGGTCCATCACGCCCGGCTTGGGCAACACATGCACCACCTGCTCGTCGCCGTCGGTGAGCGCCGCCGAGCCCACGACGTCAATGGTGACGCGCTCGACCACCGCATCGGCCAAGAGTTCGCGGGCGGCCCGCTCGGCCTGCTGGTGGTCGATATTGCCTTGCAGCAAAAAGCCTCGCGCAGTGCGTACCGCCAGGCGGTCGGCAATGCCCAGCGCGGCGGCGGCCGCCTGCACGCGCTGCGCTGCCAGATCGGGCTGCCCCTGGGCGGAATGAATGTCAACTTCCCAAAGCATCGCGTTTTGTCTTGGCTCGGTTGAGGATGGTTTTCAGTTGTTGGCGGTCGCCGGCGGCGAGCGCCGCGCGCAGCGCCGTCAGTGTTTCTTCAAACGGCGTCAAGGCGGCCAGCACCGCCTCGCGGTTGTCGAGCAGAATCTGCGTCCACAATTCCGCGTCTCCGGCGGCGACGCGCGTGGTGTCGCGAAAGCCGCCGGCGGTGACCGGGTGGGCGGCCAATGGCACGGCGTCGGCCAGCGCCGCGGCCACCAGATGCGGCAAATGACTTGAGGCCGCCACGGCTCGATCGTGCGCGGCGGGGCTCATCGCCATCACGCGGGCGCCCAGCGACTCCCAAAATTCGGCGACGCGCTGGCGATCGGCCTCGCGCGTGTGGGCGCCAGGCGTCACCACCACCAGCCGCCCCTCGAACAGGTCGGCCTGCGCCTCGGTGGGGCCTTGTTTTTCGCTGCCCGCCAGGGGATGACTGCCGACAAAGGTCACCTCGCGCGCCAGCGCGCCATCGAGCGCGGCGACGATCGTGCCCTTGGTGCTGCCCGCGTCGGTGATGAGCGCGCCGGGTGGGCAGGCGGCGGCTGCGGCGCGGACATGCTCGACAATGCGATCGACGGGCGAACAGACCACGATCAGTTGGGCATCGGCCACGCCAGCGGCCAGGTCGAGCGTGGTCTCGGTGACGGCGCCGATGTTCTGTGCGGCCGCCAGCGACTCGGCGCGGCGGCCAATGCCAACGACGCGCTCGGCCAGTCGCCGGTCGCGCAGCGCCAAGCCGACCGAGCCGCCAATGAGGCCAACTCCGATAATGGCCACGCTGTCGAGACGCTGCATGTGGGGCGCGAGGGGAGTGGAAATAAGTGAGGCCGAGCGACGCGCCAATTGTAGCAAAATCGCGGCCGGCGTCAGGCGGCGCCACGAGGCGATGGTTCCGCCGCATTCGTCGATCGGCTAGCTTGGGGCGGGGAGTTTTGTGTGGTGGAGCAGGTCGATGCGCCCAGCGGCGGAACAGGTGTGGCTCGACGCTAGCGATGCGGCGGGCGTTGCGCGGTTTCTAAGGCGACGGTCCGGCGGACTTGCCCGGCGTCTTCTCGAAATCGGCGGCGCTCCCTTCGGGCGTTGTGCTAACGCCTGTCAAGGAGAATCCCGCGTCCGACTGAGGCAGGATACAACCGCGAGCCACTTTCGAAGCGGCAGTGAGATTTCTATCAAAGTGCAAGCGCTCGCGCCGGAAAATGCTCCTGGTTACAAAGACCTTCCAGCCACCGAAGGGGAACATGAAAACGAATGGAGACGGAAAAACGGCCTGCCTCCGCTACGGTTCTAAGTATTTGAGAACCTTGTCGCTCTCGGTGTTGCTTTCGTTCATCGGAGTGTCTGTATCGGGGTGCCGCACAAATGTCGAACACTCGCGACGAGAGCGCTGCTGGCAGCTTGGACCAGCGCAGATTTTGAACTCGGACGCGGAGACGATTGTGCTCGTTGGGATCGAGCGAATCGTTTATCGCGAGACTTGGTTGGCCGAACCGCCCTACGTCAGGACCCCAGCCGCGGTCGCGATCATTCGAATCAATCAACTTGGTCAAATCGACTGCTCGCGCATCGAACGCACGACCGACAATTTGAGCCCGCGCTTGGCAATCGTCTTTCCGTTTGATGACCGAATCTACTGGTTGATATCTGGGTCGCGCGATCGAACTGAGAAGCTGCTTGTTATTGACGATTGTGCCGTGCGCTTGGCGACTGACGGCGAACAAGTCGCCCTCAAGCAGCGACTTGGGGCGACGACGCTCGATTTTGGCACAGCGGCGCCGCGGATCGAAGCGCTGACCGCCGCCAGTTCCTACCACCATGTTGAATTGGACTTGTCGCGCAGGGTTCATGTCATCGACGGCGATCAGTTTGTGATCCGTCAGACCGCGAATCATCAAGAAATCAGGCTTCGTCGGGGTGACACAGAACAATTGCTGATTACGCTAGACCCGACGAGTGTTGAGTTGAAGGCCACAGTAGCGACGGCCCCTAGACATGGCAGCTAGCGGCGATTGGCGCCTGATGTGGGCTCGATCCAGTCGCATCGGCGCGACGAGTCACCAGTGTCAATGGTCAATCCTTATTCCAGCCCGCCGAATGATCGAGGCGCTGCCATGTTTGGCTATGCCAAAGTCGCGTTTCGAACGTGGATAGTATTTTGCGCGATCTGCGCAGCTTCGCCCCTCATCTCGGGTGGGGGAGGCTACGCATTTGTCATTCCCGGCACGCAGTGGCAATTGCCGTCGCTGCGACTCATTCCACCTTGGTTGCCACCGTACCTCGTGGCCGAGGCGCTGATCGACATTGGTTTTGGCCTAACCCTGCCGGGGTTCGCGCGATGGATCTGGTTTGCGGGCGAGGGGCGGCTGGTGGTTCGCCCATTCTTCGTGGTAGTCGTCTGGCTGACCGTGCTGGCCTTGAGCCTCATCCTGTCAGTCCCCGCTCGGCGAGCCAAGTGCGGCCAAACAAGGCTATGATGGTTGTCGGATCGATTAGCGTTTCAAGGTGTACATGGCGAGAATTTGTAGAGTCGCGTGCCCCTAGACCGAGCGAACGACATGAAAAAATTCCCCCAACATTTTCGCCAGAGATGAGCGACAACCCGTATCAGGTCGAAGTGGCGGAAGACACACCGAAGCGCAAGCAACGCGACTTGCGCTATTGGATTAGCACAGCATGCGACCATCTGTTTTTTGCAGCGGCGCTCTTTCTCACGATACCGGCGATTCCATCGAACGAGGAACGATACTACTTCAGTCGAGCGGTTGTGCCGTGCGTGCTGCTCATGTCGGCCTCGCGGACGCTAGCGATTGTGCGTGGTGAAGAATCGCTGGTGGGATGGATTCTCAAGGTGGCTATTGTGGTCGCGTTTGGCTTTGGCAACTACGCGCGAGTATTCGGGCCGTAGCAGCGCTTGCGAAAGCAGCTTGCTATCGGAGTGAGGCGCTGATTGATTTTGGTTTTGGCTTGGCTCTGCCAGGGGTTGGCGGGCGAGTAGCTTCTTTGGTGGAGCAGGTCGATGCGCCCAAAGGCGGAACCGGTGTGGCTTGACGCTGGCGACGCGGCGGGCGTCGCGCGGTTTCTGCGCGAGCGCGGCTGGATTGAACCGGACGAAGTGGTGCTGGAAGTGGGCCGCGCCGGCGACGGGAACATGAACCTCACGCTCCGCGTGCGCACCGGCCAGCGCTCGTTGATCTTGAAGCAAGCCCGCCCCTGGGTGGAAAAGTATCCGCACATCGCGGCGCCGGCCGAGCGAATGGAGTATGAGGAGCGGTTTTACCAGCGCGCCAGCGACATCGTGGAGGTCGCGCGGCGGATGCCGCGGCTGTTGGCCTCGGATGTCGCCGCTGGGGCGATAGCGCTGGAAGACATCGCCGACGCGCATGACGCCAGCGACTTGTATCGTGGCGCGACGATGGGTCGGGAGCAGGTCGATGAGTTGGCCTTCTATCTGGCGGCGCTGCATGGCGCTACTTATGGCGCCACTGGCGAGGCGCGGTTTGCCAACCGCGCCATGCGGGCGCTCAATCAAGAGCATATCTATCGCCTGCCGTTGGCGGCCGACAACGGACTCGATCTGGAACTGTTCGAGCCTGGGCTGAACGCGGCGGCGAGCGAGTTGAAGCGCGACGTGGAGTTTGGTCGGCTGGCACGCCTAACCGGGGAGCGTTATCTGGCCGACGGCCCGTGCCTGGCGCACGGCGACTTCTTTCCCGGTAGTTGGCTCATGGCGCCGCGCGGCCTGTTTGTGATCGATGCCGAGTTTTGTTTTCTTGGGCCGGTCGAATTCGATCTGGCCTGCGCCATCGCGCACTTGGCGCTGGCACGGCAACCGATCGACTTGCCCGAGCGCCTGCTCGATCAGTATTGTCGCCGGTCGGCCGAGCGCTTGGCGCCCGACGGCGTCTGGCTGGCGCGCTTCGCGGCCTGCGAGGTGATGCGGCGGTTGATCGGCGTTGCCCAGTTGCCGATTCCGCCGAGCGATGGCTTTCGCGCCGCGCTGCTCGGCCGTTCGCGCGACGCCTTGTTGAACAATGATTGGAGGCGATTGTGGGACCACGCTTGATGCTGCCTGCGCTTGGTTGGTTGGCGCTAGTTGCCCTCGGCGCTCCCGCCATCCGCGCGGCGGCGCCGGTCGATGTATGGCTGGATGTCGATACTTCAACCGGCATCAGCGACGTGGACGATGGTCTGGCGCTGATCCAGGCGTTTCACTCGCCCGAACTGACGATTCGCGGCATCAGCACGGTCTATGGCAACGCGCCGTTGGCCGACGCCACGCGGATTGCGCGCGAGGTGCTGAAAAAGTTCGGCCCCGCGGGACTCGCGATTCATCCGGGTGCGGCGGCGAGCAGAGAATTGGGAGAAGACAACGAGGCCGTCCGCGCGTTGGCGGCGGCGCTCGGCGAGAGAAAGCTCACGATTCTCGCCTTGGGGCCGGTGACCAACGTCGGCACGTTGCTCAAGCGGCGCCCCGAGCTGACGCCCAGAATCGAGCGCATCGTCGTTGTCGCCGGGTGCCGGCCAGGACAGAAGTTTATCTCCAGCGAGTCGCAGCGTGTGCCGCACCGCGACTTCAATTTCGAGAACGATCCGGAGGCGATGCAGGTGATCCTCGATTCGCCGGCGCCGCTGACCCTCGCGCCGTGGGAGGTGTCGTCGCAGGTCTGGATCGCCCGCGACGACCTGGCGCGTTTGCGCGCCACGGGGGGCTCGGGCGAGTGGATCGCCGACACCTCGCAATACTGGATCGAGCGCTGGGAGCGTGGCATCAGCCCGCGCGGATTCAATCCCTTCGACACGCTGGCGGTGGGCTGGGTCACGCACCCGGCGCTGATCAAATCTGAGCCGGCGAGCGTGCGCATCGAAACGGCCACCGACGACCGCGACCCGCGCAAGACCAAACCCTATCTGTTGGTCACGCCGCACGACAGCAAGGGACGGCAAGCAATCTACTGCTATCAGCCGCTGGATGGCTTTCAGCCGTTGCTGATGCGGCGTTTGGCGGGGAAGTCGCCGGAGCAGCGCTAATCCGCCGCGATTCGTTCAAGTTCTGACCCGCAAACCGCCGACAATCGAGCCACGTGGCGGCCCGCGCCAATCGCGCGGGATAGCCGACCAGAAATCTTCACGGTCCCACCATCGCGGCTCTCGATGCGTCTTGGATTTCGGCTGCTGCTGATTGTCGCGCTGGCCGGCTGTCTGTCGGGCTGCGCGGCCTTGGGCACGCCGACCAACACCGCCAACTGGTCGCCCGATCAGGCGGTGTTGAGCTATGCCGACATCGCGGGGAGCCAGATCACGATTCACAACATTCGCAACTGCGACTATCGCACGACCGAGGACTACGAGGTGCGACACTACGATCGCCGCATCGACCTGTCGCAGGTGCAAAGCGTCGACTTCATCGTGGTGCCGTTCGCCGAGATTCCGAGTCTGGCGCACACCATGCTCAGCTTTGGTGTCGACGACGGCACGCAGATTGCGCTCAGCGTTGAGGTGCGCAAGCGCGTGGGCGACACCTATCAGCCCGTGCTGGCGATGTTGCCGATGTACGAGATCATGTACGTGATCGGCGACGAACGCGACCTGGTGCGACTGCGCTCGAACTATCGTATGGACGGGGTGTATTTGTATCCCACCAAGGCCACGCCCGAGCAGGCGCAGCAGATGTTCGCCAATGTGCTGCGGCGGGCGAACAAGCTGCGCGACGATCCCGAGTTCTACAACACGATCACCAACAACTGCACCACGAACATCCGCCAGCACATCAACGAGTTGGTCCCCAACCGCGTGCCGTATGGGTGGGACGTGCTGCTGCCAGGGCACTCCGATCGCCTGGCGTACAATCTGGGACTGCTCGACACAACGCTGTCGTTTGAGCAGACGCGGGAGCGGTCGCGGGTGAACTATCTGGCGTATCTGTATCGCGACTCGCCCGACTTTTCGCGGCACATCCGCGAGGGACAAGAGTCGACTCGGTTGGCGCGCCAATCGGCCGACGGCCCGCGCTGAGCGGGCACGGCACGAGATCGACGTGACGGTTTGGTTGATTTCCCTCTGGAACTCGCGCATGCTGCTCGATTGCATCTGCAGTTGATTTCGCAGCAATGCAAAGTTGGTTCATTGCGCGTTCGCTGGAGGGACGACCATGTTTCAGCTTCGTCTGGCGGTGGCTGTGTTCGCAGTGTCGTTTTCGGCCGTGGCGCGCAGCGCCGATTGGACAGCCTACGATCCTCCCTCAGAGGGAAAGGTCAAGATCGTGCGTGATACCTACGGAGTGCCGCACATCATTGCCTCACGCGCCCGCGATCTTTGCTATGGCGCCGGCTATTGTCAGGCGGAAGATCAAATTGAGTTGGTCGCCAAAAATTTCCTCCGCGCCGCCGGGCGCAGCGCCGAGTTTGAGGGCATCGCGGGCCTGGGCACTGATTATCTGGTGCGCGCGTTTGATCTGCCCGCCCAAGGAGACGCTTCGTACGATCGGCTTCCAGTTGAGCACCAGATGCAAGTTGCCGCCTATGCCGCAGGAGTCAATGATTGGGTCAAGGAAAATCGAGATCAAGCGCCGCCCTGGATCGAACCAATTCGTCCACAGGACGTGATGCGGTTTGCCCTGTTTGTCGACGAGCAGTTCACGCTGGCGCATTGCTTTCACGATCTCGATGGCGCCGGCGTCAAGTTCAACGCGGCCAAGGTGACTGCCGTGGTCGATAATCGTCGCGCCTTGTTTGGATCGAACCAGTTCGTCATCGCACCGCAGCGCTCAGCCACGGGCGCCGCGCAACTGTCGATGGATCCACATCTGCCGTTCCTAGGATTCTATCGCTGGTACGAGCAGCATCTGGTCGGCCCCGACTACAACGTGATGGGCGCGGGTTTCTGCGGATTGCCGTTCATCAGCATGGGGCGCAGCGACACCAGCGCTTGGTGCATGACGGTCAATGCCCCTGATCTGGGCGACGTGTTCGTGTTCGACATCAATCCAGACGACCCTAGCCAGTACCGTGACATCGAAGGCTGGCGTAAGTTCGATGATCGCGAAGAGTTGTTTCGCTTTCGTGATGGCAAAAAACAGACCGAGCGGCGGCTACCGGTGCGCCGCACCGCCCTCGGCCCGGTAGTCGCCCAGCACGATGGCAAGGCTTATGTGTTTGCGCTGCCATGGACAGAGTCCGCAAATCGGGTTCGACAGTTTCGCGACATGGCCCAGGCCAAGAGCGTCGGAGAGTTTCGGGATGCTTTGCGATCGCTGGACCTGGTGATGTTCAACATTGCCTATGCCGACGCGGCGGGCGACATCTTTTACATTTCCAACGGCCGAATTCCCAAACGCGACGATCGTATTTCGAGTCACGATGTTCGGCCCGGGCACGAAAGCTGGGCCCGCTGGCAAGGCTTTCACTCGCTCGAAGAATTGCCGCAGGTGCTCAATCCGCCATGCGGGTACGTGCTGAACACAAACAGCGGGCCGCAGAATGTATGTCCCG
>JAIBBY010000091.1 GCA_019694455.1 Pirellulales bacterium | reverse complement strand
TGGAGGCGGCGGGAATCGAACCCGCGTCCCGAAACATTTCAGCGCCAGCTTCTACGTGCGTAGTCGACTCTTTGGTTCTCGCTCGAAGAGCCCCTGTCGACCGGGTCCCTGTTGAGCCAGCGGGGAACTTTTTTAACCCCGTCCGTACCCTGCAATGGAACGGGGCGAGCCGGAATTAACGACTGACCTTCGGGCCTCTCCGACCAAAAGCCCTCGATCAGGGCTACCGTTTAATTAGGCAGCCAAAGCGAAAGTATCTTCAGCAATTGAAGATGTGGTCGGCTTTTAACGTGGCCTGCTGACCAACCACGGCACGCCGCACAGCGCCTCAACCTGTCCGGTCGAATCCAGTTCGCCCCCCGGTTGAGATGCCCATCGGCTCTCTCCTGACGACTTCATTCTAAATATCGACTGCCGGCCGGGCAATCGGTCGCTCAAAGTCGCAAGTCATCGCAACCGAATCAGTTAAACGGGCAGCAAAACAGGCAACCTTCCGGCCATGCGACGCTACTGGAACCAGAGTTGCCACGCCAGCACCACCAACCCCAGCGGAATGGTGTAATACGCGAAAAGGTGCAAGCGGCCTGTTCGCAATAGCCGCAAAAGCCACAAAAGCGCTGCCAACCCCACGACAAACGCCGCTGCGGCGCCGATCGCCAGTTCTGCCAAGGGGGTGCTCCCCGGCGTCGTCGAGCGGGCAATTTTCAACCCCTCCAGCAAGCAGGCGCCGGCGACCGCCGGAATGGACAGCAGGAACGAATAAGTCGCCGCGTCGCGACCCGTCAGCCCCGCGCGCATGCCCGATGCGATGGTCAAGCCGCTCCTTGATACGCCGGGCAAGATCGCCGCCGCCTGAAACACGCCAATGCTCAGCGCCTGATCATAGGGAAGCGTGGGATAGGTCGCTTCGCCGCGCTTGCCGCGCGTGCCCCACAGCAGCACGATGCCGGTCACTATCAAACCCGCGCCGGCCAGAAGCGGACTTTCGAGCCAATGTTTGAAATACCGATCTCCGGCCAGTCCCACGGCAACTGCGGGCAACGTGCCAACCACCAGCAATGCCAGCACTCGGCGATCGTGTAGCAACGCCTGAATCAGATCGCGACCAAAGACGGTTAACACGGCCAGTAAGGTACCAGCGTGCAAGGCGACGCTGCGCTCCAACACGTCTGGCCGGTGTCGCCCGGTGAAATGCTCAAAAAGCGCGGCGACAATCACCAGATGTCCATCGGAGCTGATCGGCAGGAATTCAGAAAGTCCCTGTACGATGCCGAGGACGACAATCTCCAATAGATCCGACATGCAGACCTGACGCACGGATTAGGGGACCAAACTCGACGGCACCGCGCATTGCAGCTTGCCGCTGCCAGCGGCCGCCAAGGGCCACTAGGAACGAATCGACGAATTTGACATAATGCCCGGCGAACCGCAAGATTTGGCCGCATTTGGGGCCCGTCTACGGCATCGCTTCGATTTCACAAAGCCGTCGCCTAGACGGCTTGTCTACGCGATCGCCCAGTGCATCGCCCGGCTGGAAACACCAGCCGGCGCCGATTTCTCACCGTGCTGATCGCGGCAAGGTGGTGGCAACTATGTGGCAACGGAGAATCGAATGTTCCGTGATTTGAGCTTAGGCGCACTGGACATTACGGCCACCCAGGCCGAGCAAATCGAACTGACGCTTTCTCACGGTTTCCGTGGGACTGACTTGAATCTAGTCGAGTTTCACCAGCGCGCGGAAACGCACGGCTTACCTTATGCGCGACGTTTGTACGATAGCGCAAAGGTTCGACTCAGCGAGTTTGCCTTGCCATTCGACCCCGCGGCGGAGGATTCCGAATTCCAGCAAGGGCTCAAACAATTGGAACCGCTGGCGCGGACCGCCGCCGAGGTGGGGTGTGTGCGAGCCGTGACGCAATTGTCCCCGGCTTCTGACGAACGCCCGTACCACGAGAACTTCGAGTTTTATCGCCGCCGCTACAACGAGATTGGCGCGGTGCTGGCGCCGCATGGAATTTCGCTTGGCATTGCCTTTTGTTCCGCCCCCAGCGCGCGCGCCGATCGTAGCTTCGAGTTTATTCATGGCTTCGACGCCTTGGCTCTGCTGATGGCCACCGTGCAGGCCCGCAATGTTGGCATGGTGGTCGATCTGTACGACCTATGGCGCTCGGGCGGCAAGGTCGACGATATCCGTAAACTCACGCCAACGCAGATTGTGCAAGTTCGCGTCTCCGATGCGCCAGTATCGCCAGCGCGCGACGAGTTGACGACGGATCAGCGGCAACTTCCGGGATCGACCGGAATCATCGACTCCGCTGCCGCGCTGACGCTGCTTGCCGAAATGGGATACGACGGGCCCATCACACCCAACCCAGGACGCGACGGACTCGGTTCGATTAGCCGCGATGGATTTGTTCGTCAGGTTGGGCAAGCACTCGACCAGGTGTGGAAGGCCGCTGGACTCAGCCCGGCCGGCAAACTCTCGCCAGTCCGCAAATAACCGCGCAGGCCAACGGCCGGCGCCCATGGTCCTGCGGCGGCGCGCGCAAGCACGTAACGATTTTCTTTGCTTTCGAGCCGCGTCTCGATTGTAGCGAAGATTCGTAAGATGCTCTGGCGTGCAGTTTTCATTACGCGGTTCGCGGCGCCAGGTCGAATGCCAATGAGGGAGAACTGCGGACCGCTGCCAGCGCCAGCACTTGCCCGCACCGGCAGATTAACGGCCAGGGAGCCACGAACTGCGTGGGTCCGCGGGCCTTGCCTTGGCAGCACGCGTAATCGTTTCCACAATTCAGTCGCCCGATTCCAAACGAATGACGGATCATCGTTGGATTTCGCGTTTGCTCGCGGTCTTGCCGCTTTGCCTATTGTTGGCGTTGATGCGGCAAGAGGCCCCGCGCGAGCAGCCATCAAGCGAGGCGCCTAGTCCGCCCGTGCGCGCTTCCAGCGATCCGATTCCGACTGCAAACACGAGTCAAGCATTGTCGCCGGTTGAGGTCGCCAGCGCGCCCGACTTTGGCGTCACGCTCAGCGCGCTTGTAGCTGAAAGAACGCGGTCAGAATCGCCCGATTCCACAGTGGTGCTCCCCAGCGGCCTCGATTGGGACGCAATCCGCAATTCACCGTTGGAGACACCCCCCGCGGATCGCATGGTCGAGGCCGCCGAAGGCGCGATCGAAGCTCCTCTGCCTGACGAAGCGGCCCAAACCTCGGTGCCGATTGTCGAGGAACCATTGCCAGAGCCCACTGTCGATCCGCAGCCGCCTGTGGATTTTGCCGAAGTTATTTCGGGCCTCGCCGTTCCACTGACAGACGATGTGCCGCCGCCGGCTCCGGCCGCCGAGCAACCCGCCGTTTCGCCGCAGCCATCGCCCGCACAGACTACAACGTCGCCGGTTGTGCTGTTGCCTCGGGTGGACGATACGCCCCCGCGCGCCGCGCTTCCGGTTCCCAACAGCGCGCCGCAACTGATCATCGCGCCCGCCAACCGCGCTCCGCGCCCGAATCAAGCCGCTCCGGCCATCCGCCCGGCTGCGTTAAACACGGTTCAACCGGCCGCCACAAGCGGCAGTGCCCCTGTCCGACCAGCGCCGCGCCTCAGCGCTGCTCGTCAAGCCGAGATAATTGCTGTATCGAGATTGGCAGACGCGCATACCCGGCGAGGATTTGATCTGGCCGGTCGCCGGGCGCTCTTCTCGGCGCGCTCCGAGTTCATCCACGCCCTCGGCATGGTCGCGCAGGGGCTGGATGCGATCGAGCGAAACAGTTCGCACGTGCAGGCCATGAACGACGGACTGGGGGCCCTCGACGAATCCGACGATTTTGTCGCCGATACGTCGCGGCTAACCATCACCTTCGACGCGGTCGTCACGGCGCGTCCTCACAAAACTCCGGTGCTCAAAGGCCTTGATCCCGGCGCTGTTTCGGCCATGGACGCGCTGCAGCGATATTACAGCTACGCCCAGGAGCGGTTTGTCTACGCCGCTGGCGGGCAACCGGCGGCCTCCATGGCGCTGTTGGGGCTCGGCAAACTTCACTCCGCGCTCGGCAAGACCGAAGGCCGCTACTCCATCGCCGCAGAGCCCAAGGCGATTGTCTTTCACCAAGCGGCACTGCTGGTCGACTCGCGAAATTTCATGGCGGCCAATGAGCTAGGCGTGCTGCTGGCGGGCTACGGCAAATACAACCAAGCCAAGGCCGCGCTCGTGCAAAGTCTGCGCATCTCTGGCCAACCAGTGACTTGGCAGAATCTGGCGATTGTCCACGGACAACTCGGCGAGCAGCCATTGGCTCAACTCGCGCTGCAAGAGGCCGAAATAGCGCGGCGCCGCGGGGTGCTCAAACAACCCGGACCACTCGGTTTGCCGCTGGCCTCGCACGATGTGCAATGGACCAATGCCGCCGATTTTGCGCGAGTAAGCGATCATGCCGGCGCCGTCCAACCGGCTGCCGCGGCGCAATTGCCCGGCGGGCGCGAGGCGAACCGGGCCACTGCAAATTCCGCGAAACGTCGTTAGTTGTTGAGGGAAGTCTTGAACAGCGATCACCAAACACCTGGCGTCCAACGCGGAGCGAATCGCCATGGTCCAGCGCCAAGGCGCCGCGGGTTGGTGTTTGGTTGCTGTTTGTTTGTCGTGGTTCTGATCGCGGCCGTCTTTAGCCAGAGCAACCTACTGCGGGGCGACGCGACCAGTACCCGCGCCATCGCGAAAGCATCGCCGGCCCTGGCCGCGCGCTCGTGCGTTGTGATCGATTCGCAAGTGTTGCGCTGCCAATCGTTGGGACCGGCTGCGCCTCATTGCGTACATGGCGTCGACAGCGGCGCCTGTGGTCCCTGCGGCGAACAAAGCTGGAAGGCCGTTGGACCGATTCCGTGGCAGGCCTTTGCCCAGGGCGAATATGTGGGGCATGCCCGACTAGCGCATGTCCCCAATTACCGTTTGCGTGTTGACGACGAGATTGAATTTGTCTATCGCGTCACGCGCAACGTTCGCCCGCATCCGTACAAGATCAACGTTGGCGACGAGTTGCGCATCGAGTCGTTTGTCGACAAACAGATCAATCGCGAGTTGGCCGTGGTTCAGCCCGATGGCACCATCACGATGCCGCTACTCGGGCAGGTGCAAGCGGTGCGCCGCACCTTTCCGCAGCTCCAAGCCGAGCTCGAGGAAATGTACACCAAGTTTTATCGCGAACGGGTGGTGGCCGGCTCGATCGCGGTGACTCCATTGAAAATCGACACCAAGCTAGAAGACCTGCGCGTGACCATCAACGGCAAAGCAGGCTTCGGCGGCCAATTTTTCAAGGCCAAGATCACGCCCGAGGGCACCGTCGCGCTGCCAGCCGTTGGCAGTGTGCCTGCGCAGGGGCTCACGCTCGAAGAGTTCAAGCGCGAGCTGGACGAGCGCTATTCGATGGAAATCGAAGGCATGGAGGTCACGCCGGTCTTGGCGCAACGCGCGCCGCGCTACTGCTATGTGCTTGGCGAGGTGCGCACGCCTGGGCGGTTCACGCTCGAAGCGCCCACCACGGCCAGCCAGGCGTTGGCGATGGCGGGCGGCTGGAACGTCGGCGCCAATCTGCGCCAGGTCGTGGTCTTTCGCCGCGCCGACGACTGGCGGCTCATGGCCACCATGCTCGACATCCGCGGCGCCCTCTATGGCAAACAGCCGAACCCGTCGGACGAGATTTGGCTTAACGATTCGGATGTCGTGATCGTACCCAAGAGCCCGATCTTGGTGCTGGACGATTGGATCAGCCTGGTGTTCACGCGCGGCATCTACGGGATCGCGCCCTTCAGCGTAAGCTACAATTTTTCGCAGCTCACCAACGCGGGCGCGCCGCTGGTCATACCGTAATAGCGTAGGGCTCACGCTCAGGCGGCATCGGTTCGCGCCGGCATCTTTTTGCCTTTGAGCTGGTACACGTAGGCCAACAACTCGGCCACGGCCGCGTAGAGGCCCTGCGGGATCGGCTGGTTGACCTCCACCTGCTTGTAGAGCGCCTGTGCCAGCGGCTTGCGCTCCAATACCGGAATACCGTTCTCCAGCGCCAATTTGCGAATCCGCTGCGCCAACAGCCCGGCGCCCTTGGCCACGACGATCGGCGCCGCCATCTCTTCTGGATCGTATTGGACCGCGATCGCCAACTCCGTGGGGTTGGTGATCACCACATCCGCCTTGGGCACGGCCTGTCCCAAGCGATTGAGCACCAATTGACGCTGCACGCTGCGTCGTCGGGCGATCAACTGTGGATCGCCTTGCAGGTTTTTCATTTCTTCGCGCACTTCGTCGACGCTCATCCGCAAGTCTTGCTCATGTCGCCACCACTGGTAGCCATAATCGAGCGCCGACAGCAGCAGCAGGAAGCCGCCAATTTTGAGGGTGGTCCACAGCAGGATCTCCGCCAAATACCAGGCGACTTGCGGCAAGGCGAGCCCTGCCAGCGACAGGATTGTGTCGCGCTCTTTATACAAGCTCGAATAGGCCACTACGGCGACTAGCGCGATCTTCACAATGCCGAAGAACAACTTCACGGCGCCGGCCATGGAGAAGATGCGTTGGAAGCCTTGAATGGGATCGAGCCGCGAAAAATCAGGCGCCAACCGTTCCGGGGTCCACAGCAAACCGACTTGAAACATCTCCACCATGATTGCCACCAGCACCACCACCAGCAGCAAAGGCAGTATCGAGGGCGCTAGGCCGCCAAGCAGTCCATTCCAAGTCGCCACAGCGAAGCGCTGATCCGCTTCCAGCCAGGCGTCGCCACCCCATTGCGACGTCGAGAAGCGATAGAGGAACGCGACAAAGCGTTGCCCCAGATATAGCATGCCAGCCGTGCCCGCCATCAAGATCGCGGCCGAGGCCAGATCCTGGCTCTTAGCCACTTGCCCCTGCTCGCGCGCTTGCTGACGGCGGTGCGGCGTTGGCTCCTGTGTTTTATTGCCGCCGTCGTCTGCCATGATTCCGCTGCGAAATTAGGCCGTTTAGACCGCCGCGTGAATGCCGTCCAACACGACTTCGATGATGGGCTCGACTTCGTCTTGCACAATCCACACCAGCGCCGATAGCGAAATGGAAAGCATTGCCAAGGTTACCAGCGCATTGGCGCCAAACCCGAACGACATGATGTTGAGTTGCGGCAGCGTACGGCTGATCAGCCCCAACACCAGCGTGGTCAACAACAGCGCCACCACAGCCGGCGCCGCCAGCCGCAAGCCGAGCGCCAAGCTCTGTTGAATCAAGTCGGTGAACAACTCGGCGACAGACGGAATCGCCGCCAGTTGACCAATCGGCAGCGTTTCGAATGTCCCTAATAGTCCCATCATCAGTTGGCGATGGCCACCCACTGACACGAAGACGGCCATGCCCAAGAGGTGCATCAAATGCGAGAACAGGGGCGCCTCGGAGTTGGTGTCGGGGTTGTACACGTCGGCCAGTGTCAGTCCGCTGGTCTGACTGATGAGAAGCCCAGCCATCTGGATGCCGGAAAAAAAGAACTGCAATCCAAGTCCCAGCAACAGGCCAATCGACAGTTCGCCGGCCAGCACCAGCGCGTAGTTGATCACGGTGTTTGGCATTTCGATCGAGCGCGCTGCTTGCACCGAGGTCGTCATCAACGACAGCGCGAACACAAATAGCGCGCGCACTTGCATTGGCACCGTACCGCCGGACAACAGCGGCGCCGTGGCCACGAGCCCGCTAATGCGTGCAAGCACCAGCGAAAACAAGAACACCAGTTTGAGATCGATCTCGGCGAGCCAGCTCATGCGCTACAAGTTCACCGGCACACTAGAGATGACGTCGGTGGTGTATTCCAGCAGCCGACCCAGCACCCACGGCAGCGTTAACGACAGCATCAGCACCATCACCAACAGCTTGGGCACGAACGCGATGGCCTGTTCTTGAATTTGCGTGAGCGCCTGCAATAGGCCCACCACCAAACCAACCAGCAAGCCCGCCACCAACACTGGCGCGCTGATCAACAGGGTAATCAGAATCGCCTCGCGACACATGTCGACCGCTTGTTGAGAATCCATGGCGCCTTCCGTAGGGAAACGACTACCCCGTCAATGGGGCAAAGCTCTCCAGCAGCTTGCCCACCACCAGTTGCCAGCCATCCACCAACACAAAGAGCAACAGCTTGAACGGCAAGGAGATCAAGACGGGCGGGAGCATCAACATGCCCATCGAGATCATCACGGTTGAAATGACCATGTCGAGAATCAGAAACGGCAGATAGATCTGAAACCCGATCAAGAACGCGGTCTTTAATTCGCTTAACATGAAGGCCGGCAGCAGCGCCGCCAGCGGAACGTCGTCCGAACTGGTGGGCGTCGGGGCGTTGGGCAAATACTCCATGAATAGCCAAATGTCGTCGGTGTTGCCGGTCCGCTCAATTTGCAAACTCATGAACCGGCGAATCGGAGTGACTCCCTTTTGCCATGCCTCGTCGAGCGTCAGTTGCCGCTCCGTATATGGAACGATGGCGTCGTCGTATACCTGTTTCCAAACCGGTGTCATGACCAGCAGCGAGAGAAACAATGCCAGCGTCGTGATGACCTGACTCGGTGGCAGTTGTTGCGTGCCCATCGCTTGTCGCAGCAAACCGAGCACCACGATGATGCGCACAAAGCTGGTGGTCATAATCAAGATGGTTGGCGCGAGCGCCACCACCGTGAGCAGCAGCATCACCTGCATCGTGGAGGTCAAACGCTCGGGGCTGACCCAGGCGTCAGGTCCCTCCATCAATCCTTTGGGCAACTCGATCGCCGCCGGCAGATTGGCTGACTCTTGCGGCTCTTGCGCGGCGAGCCGCTGCAAGCCAGACGCATGGCCGAATAGGATTAGCGCCCAAAGCGCGATAGCGAATCGACGGTGGCTAACCATCCAGGTCTCTCCGTCGATCTTGACCGCGGCGCGATCCGCGACTGCTGGCAAGCTCCAATCCAAAGTCGTCCGAGCGCGCATGCCGATCGCGACCCAGTTGGTTCAACACATCCCGAAAGGCGCGGGTTGAGCTTTGCGGCAAGTTTTGCTGGCACAGCCCCACGATCCGGTCTACCTCGACCGCGTCGGTGACCTCGGCCAGCGCTTCGGCGCCCGCAAGCGAAACATGCACCAGAATCAGTTTGTTGCCCAGGCGAATCAACTGCATCTGTTGTCGCCCCGGCAACGGCGCGCGCCCCAAAATGTCCACCACATGCTTCGGCAACAGCGGCACCGCGCCGGGCACGCCGCGGCGCATCAACCATGCAAAAAAGAAGAACAGTCCGAGCACGAGCCCGAGGCTAACCCCCACGGTGATCAGGCTCGACCAGGCGACCGGGACGCGCGGCGTCGCGGTCTTGGAGGCGCTGTTATGTGTCGATCGCTCTGCCTTGCGTGGCGACAGCGGAATGGCTTGTTGGTCATTGGGGACCGTATTGGGCGCGGCCGTTTGCTCGTCGATGCTAGTGGCGGATGTTGGCGCACCGAC
>JAIBBY010000090.1 GCA_019694455.1 Pirellulales bacterium | reverse complement strand
ATCGCTTGGCTGCACAACTTCCGCCGACTCGTCGTCCGCTACGACTACTACAGCAACGTTTACCAAGCCTTTATCCTCTTGGCCTGCATCAACATCTGCTTACGCAAGTTTTGAAACCGGTTCTAGTATCTTTTTGTCGGTTGTTTGGTGCAGATGTATAGGGGTAGTACTGGTTTTAGCCGGGTCGTTTTTTGGAATTGTGATCTATTTCTTTGTCTGATCCGATTCCTGCACCACGTGTTGTTGTCTTGGTTCAGCGTGAACTGGAATTGAGGTGTCCTGCCTCAGTCGGAACTGGAATGAGCGGCTGTTGACCAGCAGCCGCGCCGGTTCGTAGCGCGCCCGGAGCGCTGGCGACCCACCGAGACGAACAGGTGCGGCCGTAAGTCATATAGTCTCACGAAGTTGCTTCCAAGTTACGAGCGCGCAAGGTTCGTGGCGCGCCTGGCACGGGGAGCTGAGGCAAGCGCGTTACGGAAAAGCCAGGTTGCGCTTGCTGTCCCAACGGGCAGATGAATCACGAACTGGCGCTACCTTTTGTCATTGCCCCGCGTGGGTGAGTCGCTGGCGATTTCACCTTCGAAATCGAGAGGCGGCGAGCCGTAAAGTCGTGCGACCGCGCTCGTCCATGCCCAATCGGCGGGACGGGCGGCGATCATCGTCACCGGCCGGGGAAAGGCAAGCGCCACCGCCTGCGGCAGATCGAACAACTGCAACACCTTGATCAGGTTGGGGCCGTCGCGGTGACTCGTCGGCGGACTCACCAACCGCAGCGCCGTGACCGATGGTTCAATGATCGTGGCATAAAGGGCGATGCCGGCGGCGGCCCCTTCGCCAACGACAGTCAGCGGCGCGTCGGCGCCGAGCTTTTCGCGGACCGCCTGAATGGCGCGGCGAACGTCCCAAATGCGGCAGGCGTCGGCCGTTGTGCCCACCAGTACGAAGCTGCGCAGCAGATGCGTCAACTCGGCCTCCGGCCAGCGATCTTGTCCCCAGCCGCGCGGGGCGACGACGATACGCAGTTCGCCGGGCGGAATCGGGTCTAAGGTGTTTGTGTCGTCTGCCGAATCGGCTTGGTCGGTCGCGGCGCGCTCAACTAATATCGGCCCCAGCTTTCGCCGCCACTGGTCGTCGGTGGTCACGTGCAGCACTGCCCGCGTCATTGGCTGTTCCTCGCGATGGGTCAGCGTCCAAAGCATGAGCGGCACATCGGCCTCGCTGGTGAATTCAAACTGGCGCCAGCGCATGTCGCCCGCGACGCCATGGGCAATTTCACGCACCGCGAGGGGTGGAGGGTCGCTGGGAAATGCTCCAAAAGCGCGGCGAGCGAGTTCGGCAAGCCAGCGCTGCCGCGTGGCGTCCCAAGCGGCCAGGTCCGTGGGGGGATCGCTGGGCGCGGCCAACGGCACGAATGATTCGTGAATCGTGGTGTTGTGCTCGTCGGCGGGGATTTTATCGAGCGCTTTGAGCACTTGTGGTTCAAAGCGTTTGCTGGCGACTTCGGTCACCGGTTCGGCGACGTCGCGCAGCCAGCGATTCATCCAGCGAAATGAGGCAAGTTGCAATTCCTGGGTGTCGGCATGCGGGCCTTCGCTGATGAACAGCCCCAATTTGTCGCCGGCGCCGTACAGTTCGTAGACGCGCTTGAGTTGGCCATGCAGCGTCGCCACGCCATCCAAGGGGAAGATCGAGTCTTTGTCGGTGTTCGCAAGCAGGCAAGGTCGCGGGGCGACGAGCGCCGCGACCACATCGAAATCCCATTGATACTGATTGATCATGAACATGCAGTCGCAGTGCCCTTGGATGCAGCGATGGACGACGTAATCTCGCAGGTTGGTGATTCCGGCCACGGGGACGATGCAGGCCGGCCGATCGTCGAGAGCCGCCAAGTACCAGGAATAAGCGCCGCCGCCGCTGCGCCCCGTGACGCCAAGCCGCGTCCGATCGACTTCGGGCCGGGTTTCGAGGTAGTCGAGCGCGCGGATGGCGTTCCAGGCCTCGACGCCGGCCGGTGTGTAGCCACGTGCGATCCACCACCACATGCCGTCGCGATAGGTGCCGTGGTGCAGGCCGAGTATCTCACCAAGCTGCAGCGTGTCGATCATCAGGCAGCAGTATCCGTTGCGAGCGTACCAGCAGGCGTGATGATGGTATGCCGTTTTGTTGCCGAAAGAGACGCCGTTGCTCACAGCGCGGGCATGACCGCAAAGGTACAAAATCGTGGGAAGCGGCCGAGCGACTTCGGCGGGGCGATAAAAGTTGGCGGTGACGTACAGGCCAGGCATCGATTGAAAGTGCAGTTTCTCGACGATGACACCATCGGCCGATTCTTTTCCTGTGATGGTCGCATGCAGTTCGGAGCGCGCCGGCAGGGGCCACAGGCCGAGCATATCGAACAATTGGCGGCGCAGTTCGTCGCGCTGGTCGCGCCATTCGGCGAGCGAGACGCGGCTAGTTGGCGATCGCTGCTCAATTTCGCGCACCTTGCGGGCGAGATAGGCATGCACGCGGGCGTCTGCATCGGCGGGCGGCGACGCTGGTGGCTCGGCGGCCGCCGCCAGGCAAAAAAGTGTGATGAATAACGCCGAAAGCCCAAGGCGATTGAGGCGGCTCATGCGAAACCTCGCGAGGTCGGACATTCGAAGCGCACAGCGAGACAAGGCGTATGGTCGCCTGCCAGAGTGTGGCGCTCAAGTCGCCGTGCGAGTTGCCGGGCTTCTCTGCCCGCTCGCGACGGCCTACATCATGGCGCGCCCTTGTTGCAGCAGCGTCAAGGGCTCGGAGCGACTGGTGGAATACGCCGGCCAGAGAGCGGCCAGCAAGCACAACAAGATGGCGGCGCCGAGGCCGCTGGCGAGCCGCGACCAAGGCACGACGAGCGGCGTTTCCAGTCCGCCAAAAAAGCTCACGTATTGCGACACGCCCGTTCCACACCAACCCTCCAGCACACCGAAGGCAAGGCTAATCAGGCAGGCGACGAGACCGATCAACAGGCCTTCGGCCAGAATCGACCGCGCGACCGCCGAGCGCGTGCCCCCGATGGCGCGCCAAACTCCCAGTTCCCAGCGGCGGGCCCGCACCGACGCGGCGATCGTGTTGGCCACGCCGAGCGACGTGATCAAGAGGGTCAGAAGTGGCAGTTGGCACATGGCCCAGATCATGTCGCCCGCGCGGAGCATGATGCGCTCGCGCACTCCTTGCGGCGTGCTCACGCGCAGCGAGTCTCCGAACATGGTGGCGCCATATTCCCACGTGCCTTGCCCGTTGACGGGCTGCACCGGTCCCAGATTGCGGTCGGCAATGGGGCGCATTGCCGCGGCGATTTGGTCGGCATTGGCGTTCGAGTCGATGTTCATCCAACAGAAATTCGTTTGGCGAATGTCGAAGTCGCGCCGCACATCGTCGTAACCGGCAAAGACCATCGCCGCGGCGCGGCCATGACGGCGGCGGAGGCCAGAGAATTTGGTCATCCAATGCCAGCCAGGCAGCGCCACGGCGCCGGCAATGGTGTATTCGACGGGCTGCTCTGGCTTATCGGGTGGCAGCATGCTGATGCGATCGCCGATCTGCAGACCCGTCGCCGCCAGAAAATGATCGGGCACGATGCAGTGCCGACCTTGCTTGAGCTTGACGATGGCGGTTTGCGGATCGCCGTCGGTGAACTGCGCGGCAATTAAAGGGTTTGAACCGCCAAAGGCGACTTGCGGATCGAGGCCAATGAGGATGACATTGTCTTGCCGCGTCACTGAGTTTCCGCGTTCGCTATCGGTCAGGTCGCTTGTTAAGCGCGGTTGCTCGACGGCCAATGGGACGAATTGATCGGCGATCACGCCCGGCGTCTGACGCAGCGGTTCCAACTCGGCATCGGGCAAACCGCCACGTTGGAAGGCGACGAGCATATCGGGCGTCCAATCGCCGGGGGTAAAGGGGCCCAGCATGGAGTATCCCCAGACCATCATCGAAACGTAAAGGCCGAGTCCTACGGTGAGGGCCAGCGCGGCGCCCGCGGCCCGCCAGCGATTGCCGCTGAGTTGTGCGCTGAGCAAACGTGGCTCGAGGCGCAATAGCCGAGCCAAGGCAGGGCCGAGCAACCGCTCTGCCGCGACGATTGCCAAGGGCGCCACCAAGAGGAAACCGATGGCCATGCTCGTGCAGCCAATCGCCGCATGCACGCCGTAGCGCAGCGCTTCGCCAATGGGCAATACGAATACGAGCAGCGGGTTGACCGCGATGAGCAACACGCCGATGGCCGCAGCAAACCAAAGTTGCTTGTGGCTAGGGCCTTTGGGGCGATGCGGAACCATCGCCTCCAATGGTTGGACCGACGCCGCGCGCCAAGCAGGCCAGATCGCGGCCGCCAGCGCGCCCCCCAAGGCGCTGAGGCCGCTGAGCGCCACGCACCAGCCGCCGAGCGAGGCGCCCATGCGGAACAAGTCGGGCTTGGCGGCGGCGACCAAGGTGAGCACCCCCCAGCCAGCGGCCAATCCTCCGGCCCAGCCGAGCAGCGCCAGCACCAAGCTTTCGATCAGCACAATCATCGCGATTTGCCCGCGAGAAAGTCCGATCGCGCGCAACATGGCAAGTTGGCGCACGCGCTCGGCGACTCCCATACTGAGGGTAGTGAAGGCGATGAACAGCGCGGCAAGCAGGGCCAAGCCAGTGGCGGCCCAGGCTTGCTTGCGAATGCTGGCGGCCATGAAACCCGATTCCAGGGCGTCGTGCAATTGTTGCTCTCCCACCAGCGCGACATCCGCCTTTGCCTTGCTCCAACGGTCGAGCCAGCGCTTTTGAAAGTCGGCCGCGTTGGTGTCGGACCGCAGCTTGACGCTCACCAGATCGATCTCGCCGGGACGCTGCGCAATCTTCTCGGCCAATGCCAATGGCACATAGAGCGCGGAGGTCGCCGGCCCCATGGATCGGCTGGCGCGGACCATCATTGGCCGACCGGTCGGCGACGGGCGGGGAATGCTCGGCGCCGACTGCGGTTGCGCGACAATGCCGATGATTGTGAGGCGATATTCTTTCGTCCCTGCGATCACCAAAACTTCGTCGCCTAGGCCGACTTGTAGTTGTTCGGCGGATTGCTGGCTGATTGCCGCATTGCGCAGGTTGGGATCTTGATCGATCCAAGTTCCTTCCAGCAGTTCGTAAGGAGGCAGCGCCGCGCGGGCGCCGACGAGCGTTGGTCCGCCAAACGACATGCCGCGCCGCCGCCCCACGGGTCCGCCGCGCCGTCCGCGCGGAGAGGAAGGAGCGGGCGATTTGGCGTTGCTGTTCGCCGATCCGTTGGCGACATTCTTGGCGCCGGATCGGTCGGCAGTCGGCGGTCCGTCGGCCGTAGTTTGCTTGTCCGATCGCACTTCGACCGTGGCTTGCAGCACGGGATCCGCCGCCTCAACATCGGGATCGTCTGCCAGCGCTGTCAACCACTCTTTGAGGCGTGGCGCGCTTTCGTCTGAGTTGGGAGAAAGAAAGTAGTCGTAACGCCCCAGATACTCAGTCGTTTGCTCGTCGAATCCGGACACTAGAGCGTCGTAGCCGCTGACGGTCCACACCACCAGCGCGGAGGCGGCGATCATGGCCAGCGTTGTCAGCAGCAAGCGGGCGGGGCGCCGCCGGGCATTGGCAAGCGCGAGCATCACTGCGGTTTTCATCACACGACCTCGGCAACGGAGGGAGAACAGAGAACTTCTTGATACCGGAGCGCAAGCGACGGCGCGTCGTGAAATTCGTCGGCGTGAATCTCGGTCACCAATTGGCCGTCCTTGACGATCGCAATGCGGTCGGCATAAGCGGCAACGGCTGGATCGTGGGTGACAACCACCATGGCGGTGGCTTCTTCATCGCACAATTGTCGCAGCAACCGGCAGATATCTTGCCCGGTGACGGAATCGAGACTTCCGGTTGGCTCATCGGCCAAGAGGATCGCGGGCTCGCAGATCATGGCGCGGGCCAGCGCCACTCGCTGTTGTTCACCGCCGCTGAGCGCGTCGGGAACTCGACGGCGCAGCGCGGTCAAACCGAGGCGTTCGAGCAGGCCCTGCAAACGAGCGTGGAGAGCGCGCCGCTCCTGCCCATCGGCGAGCGCGGGGAGCAAGATGTTGTCTTCGACGGTGAGCGTGGGAACCAGGTTGAACGCCTGGAACACAAGTCCGATGCGGCGGCGCCGTAGCAAGGTGAGTTGATGATCGGTGAGTCGCGTCAGATCGACGCCGTCGACGACGATTTGTCCCTCGTCGGGCCGCGTCAACCCGGCAATGAGGTGCAGCAAGGTGCTCTTGCCCGACCCACTGGCGCCCATCACGCCGAGCCATTGACCGGGCTCGACCGCGAGTGAGGCGCATTTGACGGCTTCGACAACGGTGACGCCTTGTCGAAAGCGCTTGGTGACATTTTCGACGCACAACAAGGATGCGCTAGGGTGAGAGTGGTCCATGGCTGGCCTTTCTGTTGCCTGTCTACTCCGTGCTGATGTCGTTGCCGGCGCGCGTGAACATGGCATGCCACACGGGCAGGGCGATCGTATCTTGAACAAATCGCACGCTGCCGTCGCAGAAGGCGGCGTTGACACCGCCGGGATGTCGGCTGCGGGCCGCGCCGATTCGCGCCGAGCGACTAATCAGGTCGGGCACGGGGCTATTGGGTGGAAAACGTCCGATCAGGACTGGACCGCCCGGGGGATACCCGCGCAGCCAATGGACGTTTCGGGTGCCGTCCCAACTTTTGACCTGCGGCAGCACCACGGCGATGCCGCCTGTATCGGCCGCGTTGGCCAAGGAGATCAGTCCCGAGGGGGACGCCAAGACCGCACGATACGCCTGGATGTCTGGCGTGCCGCCGAGGGCGGGTGAGTCGCCGGGGCCGATCAGGGCTTCTGTAAAAGCCAAGGTGTTCGTGGTGCCGTCGCGAATATCGGCAAACTTGATCTTGGCGTTGCAATAACAAATGCCATTGGTTTCGCCCATGATGGCGGTCTTGCCGTCCATCGCATTGCCGCCATTCATCGCGTAGTTCGTGCCAGCATAGGGAATCACCTCGGAGAACAACTTGAGATCATGCACCGGCTCTTGAGCGTCACTGGGACAGAGGAATATTGGGACCACGGTTGCTGCGGCCGGCCGGAGCGCGACCGGCAGATCGACCTTGCCGACGTGTCCCATATTCACGCGAAAGTCGATCAGGTTGGAAAGGCTCTGCTGTTCGAGGTAGGGGAGAATCCGCGCCAAGGGAGAGTAGTCGTCCTGCATGGCGTTGCCTGAGTTGGGAAACTTGCTCCAGACATTCTCGTAGTTGAGCATGCCGAGGCTGACTTGCTTCAGATGATTCGAGCATTGCATGCGCCGCGCGGCCTCGCGAGCGGCTTGCACGGCGGGGAGCAACAGCGCGATCAAGATGCCGATGATGGCGATCACGACGAGTAGCTCGACGAGCGTGAAAGCGGGCCGAAATAGCGACGTCGGCGCGCGGAAGGGGCGCAATCGGGTCATCAGAAGCCTCCGAATCGTCTCAGGGCGTTAAAAGGAACGCGGCGCCGCCTACTCGGCGGCGGGACGACAGTGCGTCAGGGCCAACAGGGCGAAGGCTGTCGCCAGGTTGGGATCGCCCTCCATCCAGCGGGTGTTGGAGTTCACCCAATACCCTTTTCCATCTTGTCGCCGGGCCAACTCTTCGAACAAATCGCGGCGCCAATCGTGCTTGTTGCCGGCCGCGTCTTCGATCTCGTTTTGCCCTAGCGCGTCCAGCGTCTTGGCGAAGGTGTGGTAGTAGTAATACAAACCGGCGTCTCCCATGCCGGGGTTCTCTGTCACGCTGTAGTTCTTACTGATCCAATCGACGGCGGCCTTAACCCGCGGATCGTCGGCGGTGAGTCCGGCGTAAATCAGGCTTTTCAATCCGGCATAGCTCATCGAGCCATAGCTGCGCAGCCCTCCGTTAGCGGTCTGGCGCTCATCGTCCTGCTGACTGAGGACAGGCGTGTAGTAGAACCCGCCGTCGTTGATCTTGGCGGCAAACTCGGTGGTGTTGTGTTCGCTCTCCAGATTCTGGCAGCGCGAGACGAAGACGAGCGCTTTTTGAATCGCTTCGTCATCTGCCCCCGCGCCGGCGGCCTTGAGAGCGTCGATGAGAAACGCCGTGTTCGACAGGTCCGGCCGAGTCTTGCCGCCGTATCCGGCGCCGCCGTAGTACAGGTCGTCGCGGTTTTTGCCTTCGCTCTCATCCCATTGACTGCCGCGGATGTAGGCCTCCGCTTTCTTGATGATTTCGTCGTAGCGGCCGTCGCGATTGGCCTCCTTGAAGCACACCAGTCCGATGCAGGTTTCGTACATGGAGATGCGGCTACCTGGCATGTGGATGCCGCCGGTCTCTTGGACGAACGATTCGAGGTACTTCATTGACTTGGCGACTTGCGGATCGCCGACCGCGCGGCCACTGCGCAGCATGCCCAACGCCATCAGCGCGGTGGGTCCGATCCCGACACGGGAACTCACGGCGCCATCTTGCGATTGATTGGCCGACAGATACTGAATCGCCTTGTCGATCACCGCTTCGTATTGCTGCGGATCGGGACCGACCCGCTGGGCGTCGGCCGCCAGTAGCTCGGGCGCTGGCAGGAGAGTACGGCCCCCCAGGACCGCGACCAGGGAGAATATCAGCAACTTAGGCATTTTTTGGGCTCCATGAGTTTCGCAAGCCGTCCTCGAAAGACGCCGAGGCAGCCTCGCTGGGGGCATTTTACGAGGCCCCAATTAGGCGACACTATTTTGATCGCGGGTGGTCAAATTTTCGCCGCGCACCGCCCGACGGGGGGGAGTCGCCGAATTTGGCTTGAGAAGCACCAAGCGGAAGACAATGCCTTGCACATCGTCGAAATACTTCCACGAGCAGGGAAAAAAGAGCAGGTACTTGTTGTACGTCTGCACACCGACCAGTTCGATGGCCCGCTGGCGGTTGGCCACAAGTCGCTCGAACCAATGCCGGAGGGTGTTCTTGTAGGTGTCGTGCAGCGATTGATGGGCAACGCGAAACCCCGCCTCTTGCGCGGCGCGCAACTGCACGGGAAAGCTATGCGGAACCGAGCCGGGAAAGAAGATTTGGCCCACCAGCGCCGAGACAGGCAGAGCCCGCTCCAATCGGCAGAAGAAATGTGTGATCATCTTTCCGCCAGGCCGCAGCGCGGCGAACAGCTTGGCCAAAGTAGGACGCAGATCATCGGGGCGCACATGCTCCCAGACACCGATGGAAAAGATCTTGTCGAAAGTGGCTGGTGGCAACTCGTCGGTAATGAAGTTCTTGAACTCGACGTTGAATCCACGATTGCGCCGAATGAACTCTAGCTGCTGCCTGGAGATGGTGTAACCGCGCAGACTCTCGCGGTCGCCGGTGCGATCGAACACCTCTTGCAACATTCCGCCCCAGCCGCAGCCAAGTTCCAAGATTTGCTCGCCCGGCTGAGGATCGACGAGGTTCATGATGAAGCGCGCCTTGTTGGTTTGCGCTTCTTCTAG
>JAIBBY010000089.1 GCA_019694455.1 Pirellulales bacterium | reverse complement strand
TTCTTTTGTCACTAGATATTGCTCCAAAACTACGAGCGCGCAAGGTTCGTAACGCGCCTGGCGCGGGGAGCTTTTCGCCACCACGACGGAACCAGCGGCACTCGCTGGTTAGCGCGCGACGCCGAGAGTGCTTCGGCGAGTGTTTTCTGTTGTTTCGAAAACTAGCGAGCGTTAATCGCCCGCGCGGCCGTCAACGTGTTGGCTAATAGCATTGTCACGGTCAGCGGACCCACGCCCCCCGGCACTGGTGTGATATGCCCGGCCACCGCGCGCACCGCTTCGTAATCCACGTCGCCGCACAGCCCGCTTTCCAACCGGTTCATGCCCACATCGATCACCGCGGCGCCTGGCTTCACCATGTCGGCGGTGACGAACCGCGCCTTGCCGATAGCGACGATCAAGATGTCGGCCCGCCGCGTGATTTCGGCAAGATGGTGCGAACGGCTATGGCACACGGTCACGGTGGCGTCGCCGCCGGCGCCTCGCTGCATGAGCAATAGCGCCATCGGCTTGCCCACGATGTCGCTGCGCCCCACCACCACCGCTTCGCGTCCGGCGGTGGCGATGCCGCTGCGAATCAAAAGCTGTTGCACCCCCAATGGCGTACATGGCACGAAGGTGGGCCGCCCCTGCGCCAAGCGACCCACGCTATCGGGATGAAAACCATCCACGTCCTTCGCCGGCGACACCGCGTCGAGCACCCGAGTGGCGTCGATCTTTTCTGGCAGCGGCAACTGCACCAAGATGCCATGCACCTCCGCCGCGCGGTTCAATTGGTCGACAAATGCCAATAGTTCGTCGGTCGTCGTGGTCGCCGGCAAGCGATGCAGTTGGCTCGCCATGCCCGCCGTTTCGCAGGCCTTGCGTTTGCTTTTCACGTACACTTCGCTGGCCGGGTTTTCGCCCACCAACACGGCCGCCAGGCACGGCGTCACCCCCGACTTTGCCTTGAAGTGGGTCACCTCTTCGCGAATCTCGGCCTGAATCTGCAGAGCCAGCCCCTTGCCATCCAAAATCTGCGCGGTCATGACGCTCCTTGTCCCGAAACAGTGCTCTGCTCAGTGGTATGTGCAACCTACAGCAGGCCGGCCGCTATCAACAGGCGCAGCGCCGCGTAGGTGAACATGCCGGCCACCAGATCGTCGGCCATGATGCCCAGCCCCTTGGGCAACCGCTCAAACCAGCGAATCGGCGGCGGCTTGGTGATGTCGAAGATCCGAAAGATGACAAACGCCGCGGCCAGTACCCGCCACGAATGCACGTTCAATCCCCACAGCGCCACCGGCAGCGCCAAAATCTCGTCGAGGACAATGGCGTTGGGGTCTTTTACCCGCAGATACTTTGCCATGGCGGTGCAGATTGGCACACTCACCCCCCACAGCGCCGCCAGCACGAATAATCGCAGCCAAAAGCTGGGGATTTGTTCGAGCCCGAATGCCAGGACCAGTCCCAACAGCGAGCCCACTGTGCCCGGTAGCACGGGCGAATAGCCGGTGTATGCCCCCGTGGCCAAAAAAATCGCCACCGGATGCAGCGGTTTGACTTGGCGAACGTCGAGTTGAGAAGGTTCCGTGGTGTTCATGGGTGGCCCATGCTACCCCCATTTGCTAGCGGGCAACAAGTTGGTCGCTGTTTGGCATAAATCTGGCGTGGTGGCGAATTTGACTGGCCACTATACTCCGCGCGGGTCGAAGCCGTATAATGACGACAATGGCGGTCAGCATGCTTAACATTGCTGCCGCCAGCCTCGCCATTGCCTCACTCCCGCCTTCACCACATCGCTAGCGATCATGTCGGAACCTCAAAAACTCAGCCCGGTCGAAACCATCAAGAGCGAAAGCAATTATCTGCGCGGCAATATCGTCGCGGAGATGAAGGATGGCAACGACTTCTTCAGCAAGGGCAGCACCAACCTGCTCAAGTTCCACGGCACCTACCAGCAAGACGATCGCGAGGCGCGCACCAAGCGCGACGGACAG
This sequence comes from Pirellulales bacterium, assembly GCA_019694455.1. Classification (NCBI taxonomy): domain Bacteria; kingdom Pseudomonadati; phylum Planctomycetota; class Planctomycetia; order Pirellulales; species Pirellulales bacterium. The sequence goes on along the minus strand of JAIBBY010000089.1, from coordinate 7,742 downwards.
AAGAGCACCAAAGAATACATCTTCATGGTCCGTCTCAAGTTGCCGGGCGGTAAGCTCAATAGCGAACAACTTCTGGCGCAGTTCGACATGTGCGACGAGCTCAGCAATGGCGGCTTGCGCATCACCACCCGCCAGGGAATTCAGTTCCACGGCGTGCCCAAACGCAACCTGTGGGAAACAATCCATCGCATCAACAAGATGCAGCTTTCGACGCTGGCCGCCTGTGGCGATGTCGAGCGCAACGTGATGTGCTGCCCGGCGCCTCATTATCACGACCCCGTGCATAACGAGTTGCAAGCGCTGGCCGATCGGTTGGCCTCGCATTTCGCTCCGCGCACGCGCGCCTATCACGAAATTTGGGTGCGCGATCCCGACACCGACGAGGAGCAACTCGTGGCGGGCGGACCCAACGGCCATGAGGTGGAGCCGATCTACGGTCCCTCGTATCTGCCGCGCAAGTTCAAGACCGCCATCGGACTGGCCGGCGATAACTGCGTCGACCTCTACGCCAACGACCTGGGCCTGATGGCCGTGTGCGAAGATTATCGCATCGTCGGCTACAACGTGCTGGTCGGTGGCAGTTTTGGCATGACCCCGAGCGCCGCCAAGACCTTTCCGGCGGTCGCCAAACGCATGACCTTCATTACCCCCGAGCAGGTGGTCGACGTCGCCACCTCCATTGTCAAAGTGCAGCGCGACTTTGGCGACCGGGCAGATCGCAAGCACGCCCGCATGAAATACCTCATTCACGATTGGGGGCTCGATCGCTTCAAGGCCAAGGTCGAGGAGTACTACGGTCATCCCCTCCCCGATCCGCACCCCGAAGACATCTGGGGCTTCGACGACCATATGGGCTGGCACGAGCAGGGGGACGGCCGCTGGTTCTACGGGCTGAACGTCGAAAACGGTCGCATCGTCGATCGCGAAGGATTCATGGCCAAGACTGCTTTCCGCGAGATTTGCCGCCGCATCAAGCCGGGCATTCGCCTCACCTCGCATCAGAGCATCCTGTTCACCGATGTCGACGAGGCCGACCGCGCCACGCTCGAAACCATCCTCCGCGATCATGGCGTGCCGCTCACCGAGCAGTTCTCCAACGTTCGCCGTTGGTCGATGGCCTGCGTTGCCTGGCCTACCTGCGGGCTGGCCATCACCGAGAGCGAACGCGTGCTGCCGGGCGTGATCGATCACCTGGAGGCCGAGGTCGCCAAGCTGGGACTCGCCAGAGAAATCTTTACTGTCCGCATGACCGGCTGCCCCAACGGCTGCGCTCGCCCCTACAACTGCGATGTCGGTCTTGTGGGCCGCAGTCAGGACAAATACACCGTGTACCTCGGCGGACGCGTGCTGGGCGATCGGCTCAACACCAAATACAAGGACATGGTCCCGCTCGAAGAGATCACGCCCACCTTGGTCCCCTTGCTCACTTACTTCAAGCACGCGCGCGAACCGGGCGAGCGCTTTGGCGACTTCTGCCATCGCAAGGGGGTTGAAGACCTTGCCGCCTGGGCCGATCAGTTCGCGGCGCAAACCGCGGCCGCCTAGTCGCGCCGCCGCGACTGCGAGAGGAAAGGATGCCGATGTCGCCGCTGGCTCCCTGGATGAAGTGGTTGCTCCGCGCCGCCGGCACGTACAACCTGCTCGCCGGCATCGACATGCTCTGCCTCTATCACGAGACCTACAAGCTGCTCCAAATGGAGAAGCCCGAGGTCAATCTGTTCATTCAATTGGTCGGCGTGCTGGTGGCGCTGTTTGGCGTGGGTTACTGGCTGGTGTCGCTCAATCCGCTGGAGAACCGCAACGTCTTGCTGCTTGGCCTGTTGAGCAAGCTGCTCGGTTCGATCCTCGGTGTGTACTACGTGGCGGTGGGCAAGCTGCCGCTCTACTTTCTGGCCATCCTGCTCGTCTCCGACATCATGTGGCTGCCGCCGTTTTGGATGATCTACCGCCGCCTCCGCGAGCAACGACTTGCCTACCAACTGCTCCCTCGCGGCGCGAACTGATCCCTATCCACTGAACAAGATCATCGCCGCCAGCGGCGCCACGAGCCCGGCCCCGACAAACCATTTGCCGCGTCCGGCCAGTCCGTGGCGTCCACGCGCGACGAATAATCCCGTGGCGGCGATCAGTATCAGCGATGCCGCGAACACGTCGGAAAACACCTTCCACCATTTCGCCGGATTGAGGTGCAGCGTGTTGACCTGATAGAGCAGCGGCCGCCGCCGAATCGTCTCGTACTCTCCCTGGCCGTCGCTCAAGTGGGCCACGATCGAGCCATCCTTGAGATAAATCTTCACGCGGCTCGCCGAGGGAAAATCAAAGCCGCGCAAGTTGCTGGCCTCGCCCAGCGGTTCCAGGTTGGCCAGCACCGCTCGCTCGGTCACCTGCGACGCCTCGCTCGGCAAATCGAGCGTCACCGCGCGGCGCTCGATCACGAAGCTGGGGTTCCAGTCGTCCACGTGATTCACGGCCAGGCCCGACACCGCGTAGAGCAACAGCGCGCCCGTGAAAAAATACCCCATGTCGCGATGCAGCGCGACGATCCAGCCGCGCCACTTCATCGCCGCCGCTCCTCGGCCGCCAGGCCGATCGCGGTTTCCTTCGCCAGGGCCGTCCGCGTCGCTTCGATCACCCAGTTCGTCAGTTTGCCGTCGGGCAGGATCGAGTCGGGCACGTACGCCACGCGGTCGCCTGCGGCCAATTCCTCGACCGCCTTGCCGATGATGCGATCTTGAAACATTTCATCCCGCGCCACCAGCACCGGAATGACGATGGCTCGCTCGTGGTTGCTCAAGACCTTGCGAATCGCCTCCTTCGTCGGCTCCAGTGAGTACCGCACGATGTGACCGCACCAGCAATGCGTCGCCGCCGCCACGCCGGTCTTCTGGCAGACGTTTTCGCCCAGCTTGGAGAAGAAGCTGGTCCACTCCTGGTCGTAGCCCTCGTCGCCATAGGCCACCAGCACCACCCCTTCCTTGGCCGAGTCGCGACTGAGCGCCTTGACGCGCCGCGGCAGGTTCGATTCCAGCAGTTCAGAAAAATCCAACAGCGGCGTGATGGACACCCGCGCCTTGGCCACATAGCGCTCGATGCCCTCGGCCTTCATCGCCGCCAGGGAGTGCGCGTCTTCCTTGGCGCCGATGATGGTGGGGATGTCGTCGAACGAGTGCGAGCTGACGGTCAATAGCAGCGGCACGAGGATCACCCGGTCGTACCCTGCCGCGTCGAATTCCTTGAGCCGAGTGGCGATCGATGGCTCGGTGTATTCCATGAACGCCGATTTCACGCCGCTCACGCCGGGCAAATCCAATAGCCGCGGCTCGACTTCGTCATGGAATTCGAGCAGCATCTTACGCCAAGAAGCCGAGCGCGAGCCGTGGCTCACCAGCAAGACGCCTGTTTTGAGCGAGCTGGCGCGCGGGGTTGAACCCTCGGCGGCATCGCCAGCGGCGCTTGCGGATAGACCACGCCCTGCGGCGATCCACACGACAGTGGAGATAGCCAGGACGGCGAAGATCGCCACCCCGGTGAATTGCGACTTCGGTAGGCGAGCTTTCATTGCGAGCACCCTCATAACTGGAAATAGGCCAAGTTCAGAACCAAGTTCCGGATTGCGGTGCTGCCGTGATATTACTGAGACTCAGTATCACACGTCTAGTGGTAAATCTCACAATTTCCTGCGAATTTGGATGGCCATTTGCGTTTACCCGCGAACAGGCCGAAATGGAGGCCAGCACATGCGCCGCCGCGAGGTTGGCTGGCCGCGATCGATCGGGCGACGCGCCGGCGCTAGCTATTGCTACCGGTCAGTCCCAACTCCTCGGCCACCCCCTGCATAGCGTCGATCACAAATTGAATATGCTCGTCCAGCGGCACACCCAGGTCGGCCGCGCCCCGCGTGATGTCGTCGCGGTTGATCGCTGCCGCGAACGTCTTCTGCTTGAATTTTTTCTTCACGCTCCGCGCCTCTAGGCCGCGAATCCCCTCCGGCCGGACTAGCGCCGTCGCCGTCACCAGTCCGGCTAATTCATCGCACGCGTACAGCGCCTTGTCCAGACGCGAAATGCGCGGGCAGTCGGTCAGATAATCGGCGTGCGACTTGATCGCGTAGATCACCTCGGCCGTATAGCCGCGCTCGGCCAAGATCTTAGCGCCTTCCAGCGGATGGTCTGGCGGATCGGGCCAGCGCTCATAGTCAAAGTCATGCAGCAGGCCGACAATGCCCCACTGCTCCACGTCCTCGTCGTAGCGCGCGGCGTAGGCCCGCATCGCCGATTCGACCGCCAGCATGTGTTTGCGCAGGCTATCGCTCTGCGTGTATTCGCAGACCAGCGACCAGGCTGAGTCGCGATTCAAGGCTTCGCTCCCTCGGCCTCCTCACTGGCTGCCGTCTGGCCATCTTTCGATTCGGTCTCCTCGGCGGCCGCTTCGCCTTCGGCAGCCGGAAGTGGACTGGCAATCGACTCGCGCCACGGCTTCTTTTGCTTGTAGCTTTCCAGTTCCTTGGACAGCGCTTCTTTCTGCCGCGCGTCCGCCAGTTCCAACGACTTGGTCGACCACTCCACCGCCTTGTCCCAGTCTCCCGATTCGGCGTAGCCCGCCGCCAGCGTGCTCAAGATGTGCGCCTGCTTGTATTCGGTGACTTCGCAGGCCGTTTTGGCTAGTTCCACCGCCCGGGCGCCGTCGCGCAGGTCGTCGTTCGGAGAGGTCGACAACAGCCAGGAGAGATTGTTGAGAATGGTGGGGTTCTTGGGCTGGGCCGCAAAGGCCGCTTCGTAGTCGGCCAATGCCTCTTGGTGCTTGCCCAGCCCCAGATACGCGTCGGCGCGGCCCTGTTTGGCCAGCCAATTGTCGGCATCCTGCTCGAGCACCCGCGTGTAGTCGCGCACGGCCCCCTCGGGGTCTTTGCTCGCCAGTTCGATCGTCGCCATCTGCAATAACAACTCAACGTCGTTCGGCGTCGCCTCGATCGCGGCTCGCAAAGACTCAATGGCTTCCTTCAGTTTGCCGGAGTCGGCCAAAAGCATCCCCCGCATCCGCAATGCCGGGGTAAAGTTGTTGTTCTCCTTCAACACCCGCTCCACGTCGGCCATCGCCCGGTCGCGGTCGCCCAGCGCGTGCAGCGCGTTGGCTCGCAAGAGCAGCGCCATCGGCTGATCGGGAATCAGCTCCAGCGTCTTGTCCAGGTCTTCAATCGCTTCGCTCGCCTTGCCTTGCAGCAGGTAGACCCGGGCCCGTTGGTTGTAAAGCTGCGCCGCTTCCGGCTCCAGCTCAATGGCCTTGTTGTAGTGGGTCAGCGCCTCATCGTACTCGCGCGCCTCGGCCAGCACGGCGGCCAGCGCCGCCTCGTTCAGCGCGTCGCCCGGTTCCAGTTCCACCGCCTTCTGCAGGTCGCGTTTCGCCTCTTCGTATTTTTTTTGATCCGCCAAAAACATGCCCCGCGCCCGCACCGTCTCCACCTCGTCGGGGGCTAGCTTCACCGCCTCGTCCAAGTCCGCGCTCTGCTTCGCGGGGTCTTCGAGCAACAATGCCCGCCCGGTAAGCGCCCGCGCCCGCAGCAGCGTGTCCTTGATGTCGATCTCCAGCGCCTTGTCGAACGCCGCGATCGCCCGCTCGTGGTCTCCCCCAGGCGTCGATTCCAAGCGGCCGATCAAATACCAGGCATGCGGCTGTTTCTCATCGATCTTGATCGCCTGCTCCAGGTCGGTCATCGCCATCGCGCGCAGTTGCCGGTACTGCTGCGGAGATTGAATCTGCCTCGGCGAGCCTCGCAGCACCGCTTCGGCAAACGCCCCGCCCCGTTGAATCAAGCAAGACGCCAGCAACTGCTCGGCAAACGGTTTGTTGTCGGCGTCCAGTCCCTCGTCGATCGCCTCCTTGGCCAAGCGGATCACTTCGCCCAATTGGCTGACGCTCTCGGCGCTGATCTTCAGGTCGATGGCTTCATCCAGTTTCGCCTGGCCGGCGGCCTCGTCGCACCGCGCCGCGGGCAGCCACAGCATCAATATTGTCACCGCAATCGCGACCGCACGAATCGACATGGCCAAAACTCCTATCGAAGCGAATCATCCGTGACCGCCGACGCGCAAGAAACGCGATGCTTCTCGTCGCGCTGCCAGCCAACCTTCGGTAAAACAGGCAAACTGCAAAGATTATTGCCGATGCCGCCCAATCGGGCTACGTGAGTTCCCGGCAATCGTTGGCTTCGGCCGCTCTGAGCGGTGGAGGAAAACCAGCCGTCGTTGGCTCTCTCCAAAAGCTACAGCGGCGCCGGAATGTCGCGCCGGGCAAACACCACCGCCGACACGGCAAATCCCACCAGCCCTAATCCGATGAGCAGCCCATCGAAATGCAGCGACATGGCCCACGCCTTTGCCGGCTCATTGAGCATGAACGCCGTCATCCCCTGCGGTTCATACGCGCCAAAAAAGGTGAAGTACTCCAGCCAACCGAGTTTTTCCACCATGCGGGCCATTACGTTCACGATCAGGCTCAGCGTGTAAAAGCCGCCCAACAGCCCAATCACCCGCCAGCGATAGCGATCGAAGCTCGATACCGCAAAGCTAACCCCAACCAAGAAAAATGTCATCGCGAACAAATTGATGGCCGCCGGCAGAAACGCCCAGATGCTGGTCGGCTCTTCCAGCGTGACGGCCGTCAGCCCGCACCAGGTCCCCGCGAACGACACCACTGCGATGAGCGCGGCGCCGAGCACCGCCACGGCCCCTTTGGTCAGCAAAAGCGCCAGTCGATCGATCGGTTGAGCGAGCAACATTTCCATCGTGCCGCGATCAATTTCGCCCGCCACCGCGTCGGAGCCGCGCGAGATGCCCCACACCGCCGCGGTGAACAGCACCACCGGGTCGACATACGCCAAGGCGATGCGCCCCGCCACCGTGGCCAATTCGTTCACCGGCACGCCCGACAAGTTTTGTATCCCGTTGGGCAGCGTCTTCACAAAATCGGCCAACGGGCCAAGCTGCACCATGCTCGTGATCCACACAAAAATCCAGTGGAACGAGAACATCAAAGCCAGCGAGGCCAGCAGCAGGCCGCGGCACTCAAACAGCGCTTTGCCCCACAGCGCGCGGTTGAAAAAGCTGCGCGCCCCCAACTCGCCATCGCGCGCCGAGATCGCCAGCGCTCCGGTCGACGCCAGCGCCGAGTCGCTCCCCGCCGCGCGACGCGGCGCCAGTTCCGAGGTCGTGCTCATAGCGGCTCCGACTGGTGATAGCGGTCGTACAGCGCTTGCAATCCCACGGGCTCCACCCGCACCTCCGTGATGGGCAGTTGCGAGAGCCAGCCCAACAGTGGCGACAGCTCTCCTGGCGTTTCAATCCGCAGTTCGCCCATGTCGCTCTTTTGCACACAAAGTTCAGCGGCCAAATGCGCCGGCGGCGGCGTCCAGGCTCCGGTCAATCGCGCGCGGATTCGATGCTGCTTGCGCAAGTCGGCCATCACTTGCGTATGCACTAGCTCGCCGCGTCGCAAGATCACCACTCGGTCGCAGCAATGTTCAATTTCGGACAGCACGTGCGACGAGAACATCACCGTCCGCCCGGCGCTACGCGCCTCGCGCACCAAGGCCAACACCTCGCCGCGCACGGTGGGGTCGAGATTGGCCGTCGGCTCGTCCAGGATCACCAGCGGCGCGTCGAGCGCCAGCGTCGCAGCCAGCGCGAGCTTTTGCCGCATGCCGGTCGAAAAAAACGCCACTTTCCGCGTCAGGTCCAACACCAACC
>JAIBBY010000088.1 GCA_019694455.1 Pirellulales bacterium | reverse complement strand
TGCAAGCGCAACTGGTCGAGTCGTACAACAAGCGGCGGCAGGTGACGCTGACCCCTTATCGCGAAGCGGTGGCGAACCGGTTCGCCACTGATTGGGGCAACATCGAGATCGCCGAGCCTAGTTTCTTGGGGCCGCGCAACCTGGGCGAAGTGCCGCTGGAGCAATTGTTGCCTTTTATCGATTGGTCTCCCTTTTTTATGACATGGGAGCTGAAGGGCAAATACCCGACCATTTTCAAGGATGAGCACGTTGGCGCTCAGGCGCGTCAACTATTCGACGACGCGCAGCAACTATTAAAGCGCATCGTGGCGGAGAAGTTGCTACAGGCGCGGGGGATTTTTGGGTTTTGGCCGGCCAACAGCGTGGGCGACGACATTGTGCTATTCACCGAGGAGTCGCGGCGCGAAGAATTGGCGCGATTGCACACGTTGCGGCAGCAATGGCAGCGCAAAGGGACAACCAACTACTACGCGCTGGCTGACTTCGTGGCGCCGCTGTCGAGTGGGCGAGCCGACTACGTGGGGGCGTTCGCCGTGACAGCGGGGCACGGCACGGATGAACTGGTCAGGCATTTTGGCGCCGATCACGACGACTATAACTCGATCATGTCGAAGGCGCTGGCCGATCGGCTGGCCGAAGCTTTTGCCGAGATGCTGCATCAGCAAGCGCGACGCGAGTGGGGCTATGGACGCGGCGAAGAGCTGACGAACGACGATTTGATTCGCGAGGAGTATCGCGGGATTCGGCCCGCGCCAGGATACCCGGCCTGTCCCGACCACACCGAGAAGCAGACCATTTGGCGCCTGCTGGATGTGGAGCGCGAGACGGGGATACAACTCACCGATAGTTGCGCGATGTGGCCGGCGGCCGCGGTGAGCGGGTTGTACTTCTCTCATCCGCAGTCGCGATACTTTGCAGTCGATTTGATGACGCGCGACCAGGTGGAGGATTACGCGCGGCGCAAGGGCATTCCTCTGTCCGATGCCGAACGTTGGCTATCGCCGAATTTGGGCTATGAGCCGGGATAATAGTCTCCGGGACTCTCAAGCCGATCGCGAGTCGGCCGCCCGCATGTCGTGCTGGCGCTAAAACGGTGATTCTGAACGCGATTTTTTCTTGCAAATCTAGTGGGACGGCGGTTAAACTGCCGATCAGTTAGCCGACTAAGGATTAGTTGGCGAAACGAAAAGTCAGAAACCTTAGCGGAATCAACGCAAACCGTTTCCATCAGAATAGTTAGTCGTTTCCCGACGGTAATTGAACAGCTTGGAGAGTGGGTCATGAGACGACCGGCAATGCACACCATTAAACTACTGGCCCTTGGTTGGGGAATTGGATGCTGCGCCGCGTTTGGCGTGGAATTGGCCAATACCGCGAACACTCCATCCACCCCGCAGGCTTTGGATTCTTACCCGGCAGGCTATCGGCACCTGCTCAATAACGAGTACGTGCCGGCGCAACTGGACCAGGAGGTTTTCGACAATCTCTGGAAAACGTGGGAAGAGCCGCTCAAGTCCAAGGCGGAGCAGGCGACTCCCGAGGAGCGCCGCCAGATGGCGTTCTCGCGTTACGGGTTGACCGAAGCGCCGGGCCGCGAAGGAGGCATTCCGCTGCAATATGCGGACAACGGCAAGGGGGGCTGGGTGCTCAATTGCTTCGCTTGTCACGGCGGTAAGGTTGCCGGCCAAGTCATTATGGGGGCGCCGAACACGCACATCGCGCTGGAGACGCTGTTTCAAGAGATCTATTCGACGAAGCGCTTATTGAAACGACGGGTGCCCCCCACCGAATTGGGCTCGCTGGTTGTTCCGTTGGGTAAATCGAACGGCACGACCAACGCGATTATCTTTGGCGTCTTGCTGGGGGCGTACCGCGATCGCGATCTGAACGTTCATCCCGAATACCCGACGCCGAAGATGGTGCATCACGACCACGACGCGCCGGCGTGGTGGATTATGAAGCGGAAGACGCATTTGTACGCCGATGGATTTGCCGCGAAGGGACATCGGGCGATGATGCAATTCATGATGGTGTTTTCGAATGGGCCCGAGGTGTTCCACAAAGCGGAGAATGATTACAAGGAGATCTTCGCCTGGGTCGAATCTCTGGAGGCGCCGAAGTACCCGTTTGAAGTCAATCAACAACTGGCGGGCACGGGTCGCGAGATTTTCAACAACAATTGCGCGAAATGTCATGGCCGCTACGACGATGGTTCGGCGTTCCCGCAAAAGATCGTATCGATCGATGAAGTGGGCACCGATCGCGCTCGGCTCGACTCGTTGACCTATGAGATGCGCAAGGGATACGAGGAAGGTTGGTTCTCGAACCACGGCGAGAAAAAAGGGATTTGCGATCCACAGGGGTATGTGGCGCAGCCGCTGAACGGCATTTGGGCATCGGCGCCGTATCTGCACAACGGATCGGTTCCGACGCTGTGGCACATGTTCCATAGCGATCAGCGCCCGGTAGTTTGGAAGCGCACCGAGGATGGCTACGACTCCAAGCGTGTGGGCCTGGAGGTGGCGGAGATGGACGATTTGCCGGCCGAAGTGACCAGCGCCAAGGAAAAGCGGACTTATTTCGACTCGCGTTTGTTCGGCAAGAGCACGGAGGGGCACACCTTCCCCGACGCGCTGAGCGAAGAGGAGAAGACTGCCGTGATGGAGTACTTGAAGACGATCTAGAGGCGAACCGATCCAATCGATTCCACGGCCCACCTGAGAAATCGGGTGGGCCTTTTTATTGCGCCACGCGGTAGCCGGCCAGCGGCGCGGCGGTCACAATACTCGCTTACTACGATTCGCCAGAACCGCCAGGAGCCGCCTGTGACACGCTTGGCCGCACCGACGATCGCTCCTCGCCAGAGCGTGGGACCGAACTACAAATGGGCCGTGGTGGGCATGCTGTGGTTCATTTGCTTTTTCAATTACGCGGATCGGCAGGCGATCTCGTCGATTCTGCCCGTGCTGGAGAAGGAGTACGGATTCAGCAAGACCGAGCAAGGGATGATCGTATCGGCGTTTATGTGGGTATACGCGCTGACGGCGCCGATGGCAGGGCAGGTGAGCGACCGCTTTCCGCGCAAGGTGGTGATCTTGGCGGGCCTGTACGCGTGGAGCGCGATCACCGGGTTTACGGCGCTGTGCACGCGATCTTGGCAGTTTGTGGCGGTGCGAGCGAGCGAGGGACTAGGGGAGACGTTTTACTTTCCCGCCTCCATGTCGCTGGTGAGCGATTACCACTCCACGCGCACGCGGTCGCGAGCGATGAGCATTCATCAAACGAGCGTTTACGCCGGCACCATTGGGGGCGGGGCGCTGGCCGGCTGGATGGCGGAGCATTGGAACTGGCAAGCTCCATTCTTGCTGCTTGGCGGCGCCGGCATTGTGCTCGGCCTTATCTTGGCCACGTTCATCCGCGAACCGCGCCGCAATGAAGCGCAGTTGCAGGAAGTCGCCGACGTGCTACCGGCGATTGCCGATGAGACCACGCCACCGCCAACAATCGAAGAGGCGGCCAGTCCGCTGCCGATGGGCATATTCCTTCGGGAGCTGGCGCAAAATCGGACCGCGCTGACGCTGGCGGCGGCCTTCTTTGGCGCCAATTTCGTGGCGTTTATTTTTCTGAGCTGGATGCCCACCTTCCTGAAAGAGAAGTTCGACCTCAAGCTGGGCATGGCCGGCTTGAGCGCCACGCTGTTCATTCAGGTGGCCAGCATGTGCGGATCGCTGTTAGGGGGCGTGCTGGCTGATCGATGGAGCGGCATGCTGCCGGGGGGGCGCATCGCCGTGCAAGCGCTGGGGATCATCCTGGGAGCGCCGTTCATCTTTTTGTGTGGCTGGACGCAGAACATGGCGATCTTGATGGGCGCCATGACCTTGTTTGGATTGTTCAAGGGAATTTACGACTCGAACATCTGGGCGGCGCTGTACGACGTGGTGCCGGCCTCTCGACGGAGCACCGCGGTGGGGCTGATGAACATGATTGGCTGGTTCGGCGCCGGGCTGGGGACAATCTTGATTGGAGTGGCAGTTGACCGAGGCATGTCGATGAGCGTGGCGATTGGTTCGACGTCGATCATCTATTTGCTGGTGGCGCTGTTGCTGTTGACCGCGGCGCTGGTCTTTGCGCGGCGCGACGTGGCGCGGGCGCATCGCATCGCGTGACGCGGCGATCGCGCTGGTGCGACCACGTTATTTGGTGACGAAGTTGACCAGTCGGCCGGGCACCACGATCACCTTGACGACCTGTTGGTCGGCCAACAGTTCTTGAATCCGCTGATCGGCGCGAGCGGCGGCCTCCAAATCGGCGGCGCTGGTTTCGGCGGGCACCACAACGCGGCTGCGGACCTTGCCTTTGATCTGCACCGGCACTTCGACGGTGTCGGCCTTGAGCAGCGCCGGGTCGGCGACGGGCCACGGCTCGTAAGCCAGGGTGTCCTGGCGCCCCAGCAGGCGCCAAAGCTCCTCGGCGATGTGGGGCGCGAAGGGGGAAAGTAGCAACACGAAGGTTTCCATCGCGGCGCGGGGACGCGGATCGACCTTGGTGAAGTAGTTGGTGAACTCCATCAATTTGGCGATGGCGGTGTTGAAGCCGAGTTGCTCCAGGTCTTGCGTCACGCCAGCGATCGTCTTGTGGAGGCAGCGGTTCTGTTCCACGGTGGGAGGGACGTCTTGCACGGCCGGGTTCAGTTGCAGGTCATCGGCCCTGTCGCTGACGATCATGCGCCAAGCGCGGTCGAGAAATCCGCGCACTCCGTTGACGCCGGTCATGCTCCAGGGCTTGGTCGCTTCGAGCGGCCCCATGAACATTTCGTACAAGCGGAGCGAATCGGCACCGTATTCCTCAACCACACGGTCGGGATTAACGACATTGCCGCGACTCTTCGACATCTTGTAGGCGCGGCTGTCGACGCGAATTATCGGATCGGACGCGAGCACGAAGCCTTCGCCCTGTTTTTGCGCCTGATCCGGCGGCAGTTTGACCGCCGTCACTGACTCGCCCGTGGACCTGGCGGCAAGTTTGCCTTCCGCATTCTCCGCTACGTCGGCCGCGCTAACCCAGCCTCCCCCGGCGGTTTGATAACCGGTGTACTCCATCTCGCCGAGGATCATTCCCTGATTCACCAGCTTGCGAAACGGCTCGGGCGTGGAGAGGTGGCCCCGGTCGTACAGCACTTTGTGCCAGAAGCGGCTGTACAAGAGATGCAGCACGGCATGCTCGGCGCCGCCGATGTAGAGGTCGACCGGCATCCACGCCCGCTCGATCTCGGGATCGACGAAACGCTGACTGTTGGCGGGATCCAAGAAACGGAGATAGTACCAGCAACTGCCGGCCCATTGCGGCATGGTGTTTGTTTCGCGCTTGTAGCGGACGCCGTCGATGACCGGGTAGAGCCATTTGGCGGGGGCCTGCTCCAGCGGCGGATCGGGGCGGCCGTGCGACTCGAATTTTTTGAGTTCCGGCAAATCGACGGGCAGGGCATCTTCGGAAATGGCTCGCACGCGGCCAGTGATCTGCCCTTGGGAATCGAGTTCGTGCAGGACCGGGAAGGGTTCGCCCCAAAAATGCTGCCGACTGAAGAGCCAATCGCGGAGTTTGTAATTGACCGCCTGGCGAGCGAGGCCGGCGTGATCCAGGTCGGCCGTGATCCGCTGCTTGAATTGATCGGTGGCCAAGCCGTTATAGGCGTCGGAGTTCATCGCCATGCCGACCTCGGTGAAGACGGCCTGGCCCGCGAGCACCGCGGCCCGATTGGGCGCATCGCCGGGATCGACGACCGGGACAATGGCGATGTCGAACTGCCGGGCGAACTCAAAGTCTCGGGTGTCGTGCGCCGGCACTGCCATGATCGCGCCGGTGCCGTAGCCCAGCAGCACGTAATCGGCCACCCAAATGGGCGTAGCGCGGCCATTGACCGGATTTTGGGCATAGGCGCCGGTGAAGACGCCGGTCTTTTCCTTGGCGAGATCGGTGCGATCGAGATCGCTCTTGCGGGCGGCCTGCTCGCAGTAGGCTTCGACCGCCGCGCGCTGGGGGGCGGTTGTTAACCGCTTCACATACGGATGTTCTGGCGCCAACACCATGTAGGTGGCGCCGTAGAGGGTGTCGGGGCGGGTGGTGTAAACGCGAATCACATCGTCGCCCGGCTTGCGTGGAAAGCCTTCCTTGGATCGCCGCGACTTCCAAGTGTCGAAGGCCGCTGGGGGTGGGGCATCGGCGGCATGGGCGCCATTGTCGCCGATGAAGAAATCGACCTCGGCGCCGGTGCTGCGGCCGATCCAATTGCGCTGGAGCGCCTTGACGCTTTCGGGCCAATCGACCTGCTCCAGGTCTTTTTCCAGTCGGTCGGCGTAGGCGGTGATACGGAGCATCCATTGCCGCAGCGGCATCCGCACAACGGGATGGCCGCCGCGCTCGCTGACGCCGCCGATTACCTCCTCGTTGGCCAGCACGGTGCCGAGGGCCGGACACCAGTTGACCGGCGCCTCGATTTGATAGGCCAGGCGATGCTCGTCTTGAAATTGTCGAACGGCGTCGACGCCTTGGGACTGAATGTCGTTGGGGATCGGCAGTTCGGCAATCGGCCGGCCGCGGCCGGCTTGGTGGTCGTACCAGGTGTCGAACAGCAAAAGGAAGATCCACTGCGTCCAGCGGAAATAGGCCACGTCGGTGGTTGCCAGCTCGCGGCCCCAGTCGTAGCTGAAGCCGAGCATTTTCAGTTGGCGGCGAAATGTGTTGATGTTCTTTTCGGTGGTGATGCGCGGGGGGACGCCCGTCTTTTTGGCATGCTGCTCGGCGGGGAGTCCAAAGGCATCCCAGCCCATCGGGTGCATCACCGAGATCCCCTTCATGCGGGCCCAGCGGCAGATGATGTCAGTGGCGGTGTACCCCTCGGGATGCCCGACATGGAGCCCATCGCCGCTGGGGTAGGGGAACATATCGAGCACGTAGAGCTTGTCGGCTTTGGGCAGCCGCGGAGCGGCGAAGGTTTGCTGCTCTTCCCAAAAGGCCTGCCATTTGGGCTCGATCGTGGCGGGGTTGTAGCGCGGCATGAGGTGGATTCCTGGAAGGCGTCGCTCGCCTGGGCAAGTTACTGGCGGGAAGTGGAAAGCTGATCTTTTGGAACCGCCCCGCGGCAGCGGTGATCGAACAGGGCAAACCGAAGATTTTATGGATAGATGAGCGGGAATAGAACCCGTCAGGTCGGTTGCAGGCTCGCGCCAGCGCGAGAACCGTGGCGCGAATGGGCCTGTTGTGCTCTGGCGCGCGAAGGCGATTGCCTGCGGCGCGAGGCGCTACGCTTTGATTGTTTGACTGCGCCCAAGGAAATGCTTGACTAACTGAATACGACGCTAAACTACACGAGTCGTGTACCGGTGAAGAGCGCGACTGAACGGCAAAATCCCGGCCGCTCGGCCCAAGGATTCGATTGCCGGTTGATCAAACCCCAACACTCTCGGGAGGTTCGCACCTAATGGCGAAGAAGAAGAAAGCTGCAGGGAAGGCGGCCAAGAAGAGCGCTAAAGTGACCGTCAAGAAGGGGAAGAAGGCGCCGAAGAAAGCGGCTAAGAAGGGGAGCAAGAAGACCGTAGCCAAGCCAGCGGCGGCGAAGAAGACCGCCAAGAAAAAGCCAGCCGCCGCGAAGAAGGCGCCAGCCAAGAAGGGGGCGAAGAAAAAGGGAAGCGCCCGCAAACCGATGGCCGCCAGCATGCCGCAGCCGAGCATGTCTAGCGAGCCGACGCCCGCCAGCGAGAATCTGGCGGCGAGCAGCGGCAGTTAGACCGCCTGACTGGTTTTCTGGATGCTATCGACGACGGAGGGGAGAGGGGCCTCTCCGTTGCCGCTAGCAACACTGCCTGCGCCCGAAGGCAAGTTATTTCGAGTAGTTCGCTTGGCGCGATCGCAAGACGGCGAGCAACTGCTGCAAATCATCGGGCAATGGGGCCTCGATTTGCAGGCGCTGGCCGGTCCCCGGATGACTGAACGCGATGCGATGCGCATGCAGCGCTTGGCGCGCCAAGAGCACGGTCTGATCCGCCGGGTCTCGCCATAGTTCGCCCCGCGTCAGTTGACTGCGGCCGCCATATTGCTTGTCGCACAGCACCGGGGCGCCGGCATGGGCCAGATGGACCCGAATCTGATGGGTGCGCCCGGTCTTGGGCAGAATTTTGAGGGCACAGAAACCGCGAAAACGTTCGATCACCTCGTAGAAGCTTTGCGCGGCGCGGCTGTCGGCGGCATCGTGGCGAATGGCCATCTTCTCGCGATGTCGCGGGTGCATGCCGATGGGCTCGTCGATCCAGTCGCGATCTCGATCCAGCTCGCCAGCGACAATGGCGAAGTACTCCTTTTCGATTAGTCGTTCTTCGAACTGTCGCGACATTTTCAAGTGCGCTGCATCGGTCTTGGCGACGAGGATCACGCCACTGGTGTCGCGATCGAGTCGATGGATGATGCCCGGCCGGGTGGGACCGCCGACGGCGCTGAGCGACTGAAACCGATGCTCGAGCGCGCTGGCGAGGGTGCCGGTCCAATGGCCGCGCGCGGGATGCACGACCATGTTGGGGGGTTTGTTGATCGCCACTAGCAGATCGTCTTCGTAGAGCACGACCAGCGGAATGGCCTCGGGAGCGGCGCGCTTGCGCGGAAGGTCTGGCAGGAAGAGGGTAACGCGGTCTCCTGGGCGCAGATGGTGCGCGGCCTTCTCGCGCCGATCGTTGACCTTGGCGGCGGCGGCGTTGATCACCTTGCGCAAGTGAACGCGGCTGTACTTGGGCAAGCGAACGGCCAGAAAGCTGTCGAGGCGCAGGCCAGCCTCCTCGGGGGCGACCACCAACTCGACTGGCTCGGAGGTGAGCTCGCCGGATGCCATGGAAGAACCGGCGCTATGGCGTGGTCGGAGCGGGTGCTTCGCCGGGCTTGGCATCGGCGGGGGCAGCCGCGGTTTGCGTGGCTTCGCTGGTAGTTGGAGCGGCTTCGCCGGCTGGCGGAGTGGCGCCGCCCGCGGGTTGCGCGGGCTCCGACGACGATTGGCTAGCCGCATTGTCGCCGGCCGGAGGCGAAGTGGGGGGCGGGCTATCGGGAAGCGCTTCGAGATCGAGCTTGGTCCCGGCGGGCGTGCCGGCGGGAGCTAGCGGTTCTTGACGCGCGAACCAATCGTAAAACTGTTTGGTGGACTGTTGTTCCAGGGCCTTGAGGCGGCGCTGCGCCTCGGTGGCGAAGATGGGGTCGGTCCAGCGCCCTGGTTCGGCGAGTTGCGCGTAAGCGTCGCGGGCCTTGTCGAGTTGATTTTGAGATTCGTGACTGCGGGCCAGTCCCCAGAGGGCGCGCTGGGCCAAAAGCGGTTGTTGCTGGGCCGCGGCCGATTTGCGTACCTGGTCGTAGGCGTCGATGGCGCGATGCAGTTGGTCGTTCGCTTCGGCCTTGTTTTGCAGCAGTTGGCTGACGCCTTGGGCAAAGCTTTGGTCGGCGATCGTGAGGCGAGCCCAGGCGCCGGCCGCGGTGTCGGAGTAGGTGTCGGCCACGCTCATCATGTCGACCATGTCGTTTTGATTGAGCGCCTTGAAATAGCGATCCCAGGCTTGCGTGCGCGAGGCGGTGCGCTCGCCCGAGATGTAGAAATAGACCGCCACCATAATCAAGAGGGCGACGAGCACGCCGACCACCGCGCGATAGTTCTGCTCGATCAGCTCTACGCTCTTGCCGAGCCGATCGGCCAGGGCGTTGGTCTGAAGTTCGTGTCGGCGTTCGGTTTTCATGCGGGGGAGCGCCTATTTCTCTTACCGGTCTCAGATGGCGTTACCGAGGCGCCTCATTGGCGCGCAGCGGTCGCTTGAAGGTGACTGGGCAGTATAGAGATTCCATCGAAAACCGGTCAAGGTGTGGAAGT
>JAIBBY010000087.1 GCA_019694455.1 Pirellulales bacterium | reverse complement strand
CCGCAAGGCGCAGTGGACGTGCGCCAGGCGGATGGCAGCCCGATTTCGCCGGGGCCGTATGGCACCCCTACCGTGTGGCGCGAAGGCAAGCAGTGGTATCTGATCTATGAGCGCGGCGATCGCGGGTTGTGGCTGGCCAGCAGCGCCGATCTGAAGACATGGACCAACGTGCAGGACGAGCCGATCTTGGTTCCGTCGGAAGCCGAGCATGGGCAGGTGGCGGCGAATCAGGTCGTGCAACGCGACGGGCGTTATTATCTGTACTACCACGCGCTCGACGATCCCATGAGCCGCGCGTGGTGCACCAATCTGGCCGTCTCAACTGATCGCCTGCACTGGACCCGCTATCCGCACAACCCCATTCTGCGCGACAATCAATCGAGCGGCATCTTGGCCGGCGATGGCGCTGAACTGCGGCTGTACAGCATGCACCCCGAGGTGCGCGTTCACTTTCCTGTGCGGCCATCGCACAACTAGGCCGGCGAGTCGCCACCATGTTCCTCAGCTTCGACGGCATCGACGGTGTGGGCAAGAGCACACAAATCGACCTGTGCCAAATGTGGCTGCACGCGCGGGGGGCCGAGGTGGTGGTGTGCCGCGATCCCGGATCCACCACCATCGGCGAGGCGATCCGCGAATTGCTGTTGGGAGAGCGCGGCGCAGGCATGGCCATGACCACGGAGATGCTGCTGTACATGGCGGCCCGGGCGCAGCTAGTTGAAGAACTGATTCGCCCCGCGCTGGCCGCCGGCAAGACGGTCATCAGCGATCGCTTTCTCTTGGCCAACGTGGTGTATCAAGGCCATGCGGGGGGACTCGACCCCGCGACCATCTGGCAGGTGGGACAAATCGCCACTGGCGGGCTGATGCCCGACTGCACACTGCTGTTGGACATGCCGGCCAAGGGGGCGCGGGCGCGGCTGAACCGACCGCTCGATCGCCTGGAGGCGCGCGGCGGCGAGTATCAGGCGCGGCTGCGGGCGGGCTTTTTGAGCGAGGCGGCGCGCGCGCCGGAGCGAATTCGAGTGATCGACGCCGCACAGCCGGCCGAGAGGGTGGCGGCCCAGGTGCAAGCGGCGATCGCAGCGCTGACCCAATGCGGCTCCTTGCGGGAGCGCGGTAGCGGATGAGCTGGCAAGGAATCGAAGGACATGACGACGTAGCCGAGCAGTTTCGCCGCTGTCTGGCAGCCGGTCGCTTGGCCAGCACATATCTGTTTGTGGGGAGCGAAGGGATCGGCAAGCGGCTGTTTGCGCATAAGCTGGCGCAGTCGCTGTTGTGCGAGCGGCGCCCGGAGGAGGCGCTTGATCCTTGCGGCGCGTGTCCCGGCTGTTTGCAAGTGATGGCCGGCACGCATCCCGACGTGCTCACCGTCGCCAAGCCCAAGGACAAGAGCGCCATTCCGTTGGAATTGTTGATTGGCTCGGGCGAAAAGCGGATGCGCGAAGGGCTGTGTCACGATCTGGGGCTGAAGAGTTTCGCGGGGCGGCGCAAGATCGCCATCATCAACGACGCCGACTTTTTGAATGTGGAAGGCGCCAACTGCCTGCTCAAGACGCTGGAAGAGCCGCCGCCGCGCTCGCTGTTGATCTTGATCGGCACGAGCCTGGAGCGACAGTTGCCCACCATTCGCTCGCGCTCGCAGATTGTGCGCTTCCGGCCGCTGGAGGGGGAGGTGGTGTCGCGGCTTTTGGTTGAGCAGCAGATGGTGGCCGACGCGGCCGAGGCGCGGCGGCTGGCCTCGTTTTGCGAAGGGAGCCTGACGCGCGCCGCTGAGTTGGCCGACCCCGAGTTGTGGCGGTTTCGCGCGGAACTGTTTGCGCTGATCGCCAAGTCGCCGCTGCCGGGCGTGCAAACGGCGCGGCAGGTCGCCACGTTTGTCGACGCCGCGGGGAGCGAAGCCGCCGCGCGCCGCCAGCGCCTGCGGCAGGTGATCGCGTTTGTCGTGGAGTTATTGCGCGCCGCGCTGCGCGCGCAAACCGGCGCGGCGGCGCCCGCGGACGAAGTGTTGGCCGACGCGGCGGGGCGCGTAGCGCGCCGCGCCGAGCGCGACGAAGACGCCTTGCCGCAGGCGATCGAAACCTGCCTGAGAGCGGCGGCCGAGGTCGATCGCAACGTCAACCTGGCCACCGTGGTCGATGCCTGGATTGGCGACCTGGCTGACACGCTGCGCGCGGCGCCAGTTGGCAGTTGAGGTCGGCGTGAAGGCGACGAACCGCCGAGACGCAGAGACGCGGAGGGGAGAAAAGAGGAGACGGGCGTGATTACCTGGCACGCCAGTCGGAGCAGGTGAGCAGTAGAGCAGGTGAGGTTGCCCGGTGGGCTGCAGGGGATGCGGAATTGAAATGCGCTCAAAACACGAAAACAGGGGGGTGGACTCCGAAAACGCTTCTCCGAAATCGAATGCGAATCCGGATTCTGTTTTTCAAAACACTTGGTACGTCACGGCTTGCGCCGTGACGGCCGCGCGGGAGTGGCGGGAGGGTTTTCGGAGTTTTCGGAATTGGTGTAGTGCAATTCGGTCAAATGAGAACTGCCCAAACAGCAGATGTAGTGGCCGCGACTTGCCAGACCACAACCGGTAGTGATCGCAATTCGGAGTGACACTCCGAAAACCTACCTGCGAAGTGTTCCAGGAAGTACAAGCACCCGTAATCAGAAGAGAGGGAAAGGGGTATCCGGAGACTTCGGCTTTTCCGGTCGGCCAAATTTATAGAACAACGCCGGCGTGACGAGTTGATCTAATAGCGTTGAGCTAATCAGGCCGCCAATCACGACAATGGCCAAGGGGTGCAAAATTTCTTTACCAGTCTCTCCCGCGCCCATTGCCAGTGGTACGAGTCCGATGATCGCCGTCAACGCGGTCATCAGCACCGGCGTGAGTCGTTCCAGGCTCCCGCGAATAATCATCTGTTCGTCAAACTGCTCGCCTTCGTATTTCATCAGGTGGATGAAGTGCGAAATCATCATAATTCCGTTGCGGCAGACGATGCCGACAAGGGTAATAAAGCCTACCCAATGAGCGACGGATAGCGTCGTGGCCTGTGCCCAAACACGCGGCCACTCCCACCAACTGGTGGCCTGTAGAGCGTCGAGGCTTGGTAGGTTAGTCAACAGCAACGCGACCACTGCGCCAATGGCCGCCAGCGGGATGTTGACCATGACTTGCAGAGCGGCGCGCCACGATTCGAGACCTTTGCATAAGAGCAAGAATATGCCCACGATCGACAAAGTTCCCAAGATCAAGAGCCGCAAGTTGGCCTGTTGCTGCGCCTCGAATTGACCGCCGTATTCGATGAAGTAGCCTTGGGGGAGCTTCAGCTTCTCGGCCGAGTTGCGAATATCCGTCACCACACCCGCCAAGTCGCGGCCGGCGACGTTGGCTTGCACGACAATTCGCCGCATCACATTCTCGCGGTTGATCGTATTGGGTCCGTTGGTGGCTTCGACCTTGGCGACAGTCCCCAGCGCCACAGGGCTACCGTCGGGCGTGCTGATCGTCGTTGCGCGAATCGCCTCTAGATCGTTGCGGGCCTGCTCGTCGAACCAAACGAGCAAGTCGAAGCGTCGTTGCCCCTCGAGCACTTGCGAAACCGTGGTTCCTTGGAAGGCGGTTTCCAGGGTATGGGCCACTTCGCCCGGTGACAGTCCATAGCGGAGTGCCTCGGCGCGCAGCACTTCGACCTTGACTTGTGGAATTTCCACTTGCGGCTCAACTCGCAGGTCGACGATGCCTGGCACGGCCGCCATCAAGTCGCGTATTTCGACCGCTTGCGATCGTAGCTCCGCTAAATCTGGTCCGTACAATTTCACGGCCATTTGTGAACGGATGCCGGACATGATATGGTCCAATCGGTGTGATATCGGTTGGCCGATGTTGCACAGCACGCCCGGCATTTCCGATAGTCGATCGCGAATTTCAGCCAACACGATCTCACGGTCGCGTCCCACTTGTTCGACACCCATGCCATGCAAGCCGGGAATGCCCCGCAAAACGGCGTTCAGGATCCCTGGCTTGGATTTCTCCGGCTCTAGCAAACCGACGTCGATTTCGGACACATTGACATTTTCGGCATGTTCATCGAGTTCGGCCCGTCCAGTGCGGCGTGAGACATGGGTCACTTCCGGAATCTGCAAGAGCGACTTTTCGACCAGAGTTCCAATACGATTGGATTCTTCCAAGCTCGTTGAGGGGGGCGTTTCCATGCCGATGGTCAATGTGCCTTCGTTGAAGGGTGGAAGGAATTCTCCGCCCATTCCGAAGATCGACACGATGGACCCGAACACCAAGAGGGCGACCAGGGCCAGCACGCCACTTGCGTGTTTGAGCGTAAAGCGGAGCAACTTGGCGTCGAGCCACTTGAGCCAGCGAACCAACAATGGCTCGCCGCGATCAATGAGTCGAGCATTGGACATGAAGCAAGACGCCATCACGGGCGTCACGGTCAACGACACCAGCAACGACGCCAGCAAAGTCACAACGTAAGCCAGGCCCAACGGCGCGAACAAACGTCCTTCCAGCCCCGCGAGCGAAAACAGCGGCAGCACAACCAGCACCACAATCAAGGTGGCGTACACGATGCTGTTGCGCACTTCGGACGATGCGCGGAAGATGACCGTCATCGGGTTGTCGGGCCGCGCCTGCTGTCGATTCTCTCTCAATCGACGATAGATGTTCTCAATGTCGACAATGCTGTCATCGACGAGCTCGCCGATCGCCACGGCCAGTCCACCCAAGGTCATGGTATTGATCGAAACATTGAAGTAACGAAAGACAACGATCGTGATGAAGATGGAAAGCGGAATCGCGGTCAGGGTAATGGCGCTGGCGCGGACGTTCCATAGGAAGAGAAACAGCACAACGATCACCCAAATCGCCCCATCGCGAATTGCCTCTTGCACATTGCCGATTGCCGCCTGAATGAAACTGGCCTGCTTGAATAGATCGCGGTCAATCACAACGTCGGGCGGCAACCTCATTTCGGCAAGCGTTCGCTCGATTCTGCGAGTCAATTCCAGGGTATCCGCGCCCGGCTGCTTTTGAATCGACAGGATGACGGCCGGCTTGCCGCCAACGCTGCCTGCGCCGCGTGGCACCGGGCCGCCCAGCGTTACGTCGGCTACTTGCCGGACAGTGATGGACAGCGGCCGATCTTGGCGGACCACCGTATTCTCAATATCCACGAGACTTTGCGCGCGACCCACGATGCGGATGAGAGACTCTTGATTCTTGTCCAACAAAAAGCCGCCGCCGGTCACAACGTTGGAGTTAGTTACCGCGCTGGTCAGTTCGTCCAACGTGACGTTGAATTGAGCCAATCGTTCGGGCGACGTGAGCACTTGATACTGTTTGAGGTGTCCGCCCATCACGGTCACTTGCGACACACCGCCGATGGCCAGCAGACGTTGTCGAATTTCCCAGTCGGCAATGGTGCGCAGTTGCATCGGGGAGGTCTTCGCCGCGCGGAGTCCAATCAGCATGATTTCTCCCATGATCGAGCTGATGGGCGTCATCACCGGGTTCACGTCTTGCGGCAGCCGACTGCGGGCGAGCTGTAGCTTTTCATTGACGATTTGACGATCGATGTAGATGTCTGTGTCCCAGCCAAACTCGACCCATACAATCGAAATGCCTATGCCAGACGCGGATCGCACGCGCTCCACGCGCATCGCTCCGTTCATCACCGATTCGATGGGAATCGTGACCAGCGTTTCGACTTCTTCCGGCGCCAGTCCGTGGGCTTCGGTCATGATGGTGACGGTCGGCCGGTTCAAATCCGGAAAGACATCAATCGGCAATTGAGTGGCCTGATAGCTCCCGTAGAGCACGAGCACGATCGTCGCGGCCAACACTACGCCCCGATTTTTGAGCGAAGCGCCAATCAGCCAATCGAGCATGGTTCAAATCCCCAGTTTGATGATCGCGGCCATGCCTTCCTTGAGCCGCAAATCCGGGTTGTCCAGTTCCAGCCAAACCGCCAAGGCTCGATTGCCCGAGACCAACAGCGGGTGTAGCCGCTCGATAGTCGCCGGCGCGGAAAACCGGGGGTCGGACGCAAGCCCGACTTGAACCGCCTGTCCAACGGCCACCTGCGCGGCGTCATGTGCGAACAAGTAAGCTCGAGCCCAAACGGTTGTTAGGTTGTGCAGTTCAAACAGCGAGTCATTCCGTGCCACAACTTGGCCAGGAATCAGTGTGAAGTCGCAGATGAGCCCAGCGGCTGGCGCACGAATTGGCACGAATGGCCCTTGATCGTCCGCTCCCAGAAGCGCCAATTGGTTTTCGAGACTAGTGACGGAATAGCGCAACTGATCGCGTTCGGATTGGGCCTTCCAAAACTCCTTGCGGACAACCGAGTCGCGGAGTGACTCCAACCGCGCGAGGTTTTGCGTGGCTTCATCAAGGTTCGTTCGCGCTTGCAACAAATCCAACTGCAGATTGCGAAACGACAGACTATCGAGTTCGGCCAAGATCTGGCCCTTGTGGACTCGCTGGCCGTGCTCCACGAAAATCCGCCGAATGCGACCCTCTATCGGCGCGCTGGCGAAAGCTTTTTGATCGGTGGGCACCTCAATCTGACCTTGCGTCGCGCGAATCATTGGCTGGACGTCGGCGGCGGCTTTCGTCGTTGGTCTGGCAAATAGCGCTGATAGCTCGTGACTTCCCACTGTGACCACCTTGTCACCGGGAAACAGCCCGTCCGCAATCTCCGCTTGCCCGCCGCGCATGACCGCGACGTTGACCGGCTTGCGAATCAAGTTGCCGGTCGATTGTTGAACAAAAGCAAAGCCGTCGGCCAACGACTCGCGAGGACAAACCACCGCCTTGGTCGAATCCACCACGATGCGCACTCTGCCAAACAATCCGGGTCGCAGGTCGCCCGAGTTTTGCAATACGGATTTGACCGACAGCGTGCGATCCGCATTGATCCGAAGTTCAAGATGATCCACGGTTGATTGGAACAACCGGCCGGGCAATGCGGCAAAGGTCACCTCGACGGGCTGGCCGATTTTGACGCTGCCCACGTCCGCCTCCAGCACCTTTGCCACGACCCAGACCCGCGAGGGATCGACAATGTGGTAAAGGTGATCGGTGGGTTGCACAATCTGGCCCGCGCGCACATCGGCCCGTGAGACGACGCCGTCGATTGGGGCGAGAATTGAGACCGCGGCAACGGTTGTCCCCGAGCGGCACACCTGCCACAACGCGTCGTCCGTCAGACCAATCGCCTTGAGCTTCTCCCAGGCGACTTTGAAACGAATTGCTTGCTGGCGCGCGTCGGTGCGGGTTTGCAACATCAACTTGCCGGAGATGACTTCGCCGGCGGTTGTCTGTCCTGCCAGCAACTGATCTGTCAACGCCTTTTCTTTGTTTGCCTGGAGTAGCGCGAGTTGCAACGTTTCGAGTTCGATGCCCGAAACCCGCGCCAACTCTTGCCCGGCGCTGACTGATTCACCGGGTTTCACCAACACGCTTTCAATTCGCCCTGCAATTAGCGTGGTCACGTAGGCTTGTTGGCTCCAGGGGAGTTCAACCGACGCGACGGCTCGAATGGATTCTCGCACTTCGGCAAGTTCGACTTTTCCGAATTGCACACCGATGGCTTGCGACGCGCTAGCCGACAACATGAGTCGGTCGCCTTTGACAATTGCGCCCTTTGTGGGCAGTGGCGCGTGTCCCTCATGGGCCAGCGTTACGCCTGGCAATAGGGCAAGAATCAATAGGACTCTCATGGCACTTGCTCCAATTTGGCAATCGCCTGGTCGATTGACGCAGCGACAGCCGCGTAGTCAGGCTCGCGCTTGGCGTCGATCGCAGCATGTAGCTCGTTGAACGAAGCTCGAAGCTCCTGCGCCGCAAGGTTGATTGACTCCCATTGCTCATTGGGCACGCCGCTGTCCTTCGCGATGGAAGGGAGCTTGTTCAACACGATGTCGAGTTCGTCCAGATCGCGATGAGCCTGAGCGGGAGTTCCGGCTGTTATCAATTGGCGGATGGAATCGCGATAGCCTTTGATCCGCGGAATTGCTTCGGCAAAGTTTGCGGGCAACGTCACGTCCGCCTCCGTAATCGGCACATCGTGTGGGTCGATGGTCACGGGGGCTTTTGAAGCTGAGGGCTTTTCGCATCCAACCAGACTGAACAACAGCGCAATCAGCCAAATAGCGCGCATGGCAATATCCTTTGTGTGAGTGAGAGTGAACCAGCGGAGAAGCCGCTAGAGGCTCAAATCAATTGCACGCCGGAGCGCTCATGGCGCGCAGTATCACACAGAGGCGCTGCGATTGCCGTCTTGCAACGGAACGCCGGCACGATTTGGATTAGCTCGCCAGCATTTAGAATTGGCTGAGCCAAGTGAACGAGTGAGCAATCGTGACTCATCTCGCAGGCGATGACTGGCGCCGCAATCAAAAAGGTCGCGCGGCTCTCGTCCGATTCGTCGTTACTCGATTCGGCGGGAATGGTGAATTCCACGCCAAATAATGTGACATGCGCATGGGCCAGTCCCGTGCCCTCATGATCGGGATGACCATGGTCGTGGTGGTAATGAGGCCGATCTCCGCCCGGGTGCGAATGCTGCCAGATGGGCACACCGGTAAAAAGCAATGAGCCAAGCATGACTACTCTTGTGGCTTTGCTCATTGCGCAAGTCATGGCCGCACATCCCATTGCAATCGATTCTTTCAGCTTACTGCGGCGCGCAGTACGCGACAAGTCTTGGTCCTGCCCTTGGAGCGCAAGCCGACCGCTACTACGAAGCAGGCGTTTGCTTCTGGCACAGGAACGAGCCGATGGCCAGGGCGTCCATTTTGGTGCGCAGGAAGCAATCGATCGCTTCCGAAGGTTGGCAGACCACCGGTTCGTTTTCGTTGAAGCTGGTGTTGAGCAGGACCGGGATGCCGGTGCGGCGATCGAACTCGCTGATCAGATCGTAGTAGAGCGGGTTCTCCTGGCGGCTGACCGTTTGCAAGCGGCCCGTGCCATCGACATGCGTGACCGCGCAGAGGCGTTCGCGCCACGCAGGCTTGATGGGATAGACGTGGAGCATGAAGGGAGAAGGTTGACCTTGCTCGAAAATCTCGGACTGGCGCTCGACCAGCACGCTCGGGGCAAAGGGGCGGAACCACTCGCGGCGCTTGATCCGCGCGTTGAGCACGTCTTTCATGTTGGGCAGGCCGGGGTGGACGACGATCGAGCGATTGCCGAGCGCCCGCGGTCCCCACTCCATGCGACCCTGAAACCAGCCAACGACATTGCCGCGCTCGATCTGGTCGACGGTGGCGGCGAGCAGCGACTGGCGATCGAGCGACTGGTAGGGGACGCCCGCGGCGTCGAGCGCGGCGCGGATTGGCGCGTCGGCGAACTCGGGGCCGAGATAGGCGTTTTCCATGACATAGCGGCGCCCTTCGCGAAGCATGGAGTTGGAGACATAGAGCGCCGCGCCGAGCGCCAAGCCGTCGTCGCCGGCGGCGGGCTGAATGCAGGTTTCGGCAAAGGGGGTCTCGGTAAAGACCTTGCCGTTGGCGACGCTGTTGAGCGCGCAACCTCCGGCGATGGCCACGCGCTCGCTGGGGCACAACTGGTGGAGCGCGCGGAGCGTGTGCAGATACACCTTTTCAAAAACGTGCTGCACGCCAAACGCCAGATCGCGGTCGCGCTGGGTGAGGTCGGAGCGCGGGACGCGAGGCGGCCCGAATCGTTCGATCAAGTGATCGGAGTAGTGCCGTTCGAGGGTCACCTGGCCGTCGTCGGCGATCTTCATTCCTTGCGAGGCGCCAAAGGGGAGGAAGTATTTAGGATTGAGTTCGAAGCCGGCGCCATTGAGCGTCACCATGTCGTCGAATTGATCGGCGTAGCGATCGCCTCCCAGGGGGGCGAGGCCCATCACCTTGCCTTCGTCGCCATATTCGCCATAGCCGATGAACTCGCAGATCATGGTGTAGAGCGAGCCGAGCGAGTTGGGGACAAAGACCCGCTGGAGAACGCTGATCTCGTCTCCCTCGCAGGCGGTGAGCATGCAGGTGACGAAGTCGC
>JAIBBY010000086.1 GCA_019694455.1 Pirellulales bacterium | reverse complement strand
GCCATGCACTCATTTCGATCGGCGCATAACGCGATCGAATGGAAGATTTTGGTGCGCGGCGAGTCAGGCTCGCGGACGTTTGAGCGGAAGTTTCCGGTGATCGTCATACCGGAAGGGAGGTCTACGGGATGAGCGACGCGAGGGTGGCAATCGAGTTTCCACACCACTCCGACCACTTTCGGCCGGGGGAAGCGCTCGTGGGACAATACCGACTAGAACGCGCGCGCGACGAACTGGTGATCGCCGCCGAGGTGTCTGTGCTTTGGCGCACCTCGGGCAAAGGAGACGAAGACCTGGGTGTGCATTACTTTCAGCGGTTCGACGCGGCGGGGGGCGACGCGATCGACGCCGGCGAACCCGCGCGCTTTGAGACGATGTTGCCCGCGAGCCCGCTGAGCTATGACGGGGTGATTGTGAAGATCGGCTGGTGCGCGCGGGTGCGATACTTCCTGGCGGGCGGCGAGCAGGTGACGCACGACCGCCACTTCTATTTAGGGCATGTTCATGCTCCCCCCGCCACGGGGAGCGAAGTTCCGGCGCCGACGCTTGTCTATTGAGAACCCATTTTCGGCACAGCGCCTGCGACCGGGCGTGTTGGAATACCGCTTTGCGGATGGCGACTCCATCGCCGCGCTATGCGATCGTTGGACGAAGGGGCCTGCGACGATGCAGATTGTCGGCCCGCACGGCAGCGGCAAGTCGACGTTGCTGGCGTCGCTAGCGCGCGAACTGGCGCGGCGCGGCGAGCGCGTCACTCTAGTAACATTACGCGATGGTCAGCGAACGATGCCAGGCGATTGGCCAGCGCTACGAGCATTGTCGCCGCGATTGGTCATCATCGATGGCTATGAACAACTCGGCTGGCTGGCGCGCGCGCAACTTCGCTATTGGCGCTGGCGGCAAGGCGCCAGGCTGCTGGTAACCGCGCATGGATCGCAGGGGCTGCCGACGCTCTACGCGACGCGCATGACGCCGGAGTTGGCCGCCGATGTGGCGCGCGCGTTGGCGGGCGACCAGTTTGTCATCGACCCGATGGACCTGCATTCGATCATGGCTGCCAACGGGGGGGACCTGCGCGAGTCGTTGTTTGCGCTCTACGATCGTTTTGAGGCACGGCGGCGCGGGGAATAGTTAGAACCCCGGGGGCTGTCAAGCTATGACGGCTGTAGCGACTGCGCGGCCCGCTGGCGCCGGCGACTCGTGGATAATGTTCGCCAAGCGTTTGAATCCGTACGCTAATCTTTTGTAAGCTTTTCAAGAGATACAACGCGCACGACGCACACCAAGCTCGGGTATGCGCTTTGCATGGGTAGCAAGCGCATGCTGAGCCACCTCATGACGCGACCACTTTGATGATCCAACGAGAGCCAGCACGGGAGAGTATGAAGATGACGATGCGACGATTCGGACTGGCGACGCTCGTAGCGAGCGCTTGCTGTTTGGCGCCGAACGAGAGCCAAGCGTTTTGGAAATGGTTTCGCGGTTGCTGCGGCGGCACAGCGGTGGCCGCGGCCCCAGCACCGCCGGTGGTGACGCCAGCGGTGGCCATGGCGCCGTCGTGCGACCCTTGTCGGCAGACGGTAGCTTATGTGCCGCAAACCAGCTATCGAGTGCAGCAGGTGGCTGTGCCCGTGACGACGTATCGGCCGGTGACCAGTTGCGGCCTGTGCGGCACGTCGAACACGACGTACGTGCCGGTGACCACCTATCAGACGCAAACGCAGTATGCGCCGTACACGAGCTATCGGTTGGTGTACTCGAACGCGCTGCCGGTGGCGTCGACCAGTTATTACACGCCGGTGACCACGGCCTATGCCACGAGCGCCGCGGTGAGCTACGCGGCGCCGGCCGCTAGCGCGACCTCGAGCTGCTGTGGTGGATCGGCCGTTGCCGCGCCGACGACGACTTACGCGACTCCCAGCTATGCGGCGCCCAGTTCCAGCTACACGCCGCCAGCGGGGAGTTACTCGCCTGGTACGACGTACGCGCCGGCGCCGACCGCAGTGCCCAGTGGTACCGCAGCGCCAACGTTGCCGCCCGCGACATCCACACCAAGCACCTATGCGGATCAGCCAACCCCCGCGGCGACGGCGCCAGCGCAATCTGAGCCACAACAAAAGGTTCAGGAAGAAGAGCGGCTGCACCCGACTCCAGAGGTGGAGAATCGCGGTGAGGCGAACCCGACGACGGGTCCAAATATCGTCTCGCCCGATTCACGCACCACGCGCCGCGGCGCGAGCGATCGCTTTGCCTCGTTGGAGCGGACCACGCACACGGTGGCGCGTCCGGTGTCGACGATCGACGACGGCGGCTGGCGCCCCTCGCGTTAGGTTGCAGCAGGCACATCAGCTGACGTAGCCAATACGACCATTTAGCAACACGAGCCATCGGAGCGCTGAGTTCCGGTGGCTCGCTCCTTTTGGCCGGCTTCGCAATCAACTTTTCAGCAGCACGCTCACCGCCTCGAGACCGGTCATGCCGGGCGTGATGCCTAGCCGACGGGCGGGCTCGCTCACCTCGACGATTTTGGCGTCGTACAGATCCTCGGGTTCGCACAGCGGTTTTTGCAGTGTGCCACGCGCGATCGCGACCGCAATGCCGAACTCGCCCGCGATGTTGACATCGTAGATGCCGCATCCGACGAAGCCGCGATCGGTGTGGATGGCGCAATACTGTCCGCTCGACCAACGAAAGCTGGAGCCGAGGGCCTGGCCATGCGGTGTTTCGAGCACGCGTTGGTTGGAGCTAGGCAGTGCCATGCGTGGCAATCTCCGTTCGATAGAACGCTAAGTGAACACGGCCATTGAAGGTCCGGCGCCCAATTAGACCACATCGGGCGCCGTGTCGCGAAAGAGCTGGAGCAGGGCTTCCGAGTCTGACGCGGCGCGGAGCTGGTCGAGAAATCCGGGGATGGCGAGATGTCGACTGAGTCGCGCGAGTGTTTGCAGATGGTGGGTGTCGTCGACCGAAAGAATCAAGAAATAAAGGTCAGTCATGACGCGGCGGCCGACCGCGAAGGGAAGCCGTTGATCGGTGCGGCCAAAGGCGAGAAAGGGCTGAGCGAGGATCGCCGGCATCGGACGCCGTGGATGCAAGAGCGCGACGCCATTGTCGAGCGCGGTGGGCGCCATATCCTCGCGCGAGCGAATGGCGTCGGCCATTGTATCGGGGTCCCAGAGCCAGCCCGTTTGGGCGGCTAGTTCGACCATCGAGTGGATGACGGAACTGCGCGTGCGCGCGGCAAGCGGTAGCGCGATTGCTTCGCGTGGCAGCAAATCGACGATCGAAACCGGCAGATCGACGCCGCGCGGAGAGCGCTGCAGCGAGCCTTCGAGGCGATGCAACTCTTCGTCGTCCAAGGCGCCAATACGAGCCTCTAGCCATGGATGGATTTCGCCCTGCGAGAAGCGCCAGGCGCCGGCCACTTTGCGTCCGGGAATCTGACCGCGATCAGCCATGCGCTGCACTAATGCGGCGCCGAGATGCAGGTAAGCCGCGAGCGATTCGATGTTAAAGTCGTCGTCGGCCATGAGCGCCCCATTGTGGGTTATAAACGGCTGCTGCCGCCGCTGGCGGTCCAGGAAAAATCGGGATTCACGCCGCGCAGCATGGCGCCTTGAGAGGGTCGATTGCCCGGCGCCGTGGGTTGGCGCGTGCCTATTGGCTGTTCGATCGGGCGGTCTTCCGCCGCGCGCACTTGAATGATCCAGAGCACGCGTGGCTCGTCGGTTTGGTTCAGGTTGGAGCCGTGGGGCACGAGGTAGTTCATGAAGACCACGTCCCCGGCTCTACCGGGCAGCTCCTCGCCACGTTCGAGCGGCCATTCTTGCGGATCGAGGATGTGGCCGTCGTCGTCGATGTGCGGCAAAGGTAGTCGCACGCCGGGCACGGCGCGAAAACAGCCGCGGTCGCTAGTGGTGTCGGTCAGATGCACCAACACGGTGCAGACGGAATGTTGCTGGTGGGGAAAGTAGGGATAGTCTTGATGGAGGGGGAAAACAGCGGCGTCATCGCGCGTTTTGACATTGATCTTGCAGTGGTGCAACTGCACGTTGGGCCCCACGAGCTGCGCCATGCGGCTCGTCAGACTCGGGTGAGTAAGGCAACGCATGAAGAGCGCGGAGTGGAGCTGAGGGTCGCGCAGTGTGCTCATTTTTCTGACGCCGCGAAAATGAGTGTTCTGCGACAGCGCGCCCTCGCCGCAGCGGCGCCACATGGCGTCGACCTCGGCGCGCAGCGCGGCAACTTCGTCGCCCGTCAGGACACCGGGGGCGATGACGTAACCGCGCTCATGGTATTCTGCGACTTGTTCGTCGGTCAGCATGACGCTTGAGCGTATCCGATCGGACGCGGATGCTCAAACTCCGCCTGTCAAACTCCGGCGGCGAGGCCACGGCTCCGCGGCGGAAAACAACTCATCGACGGCGGCGCTATGGGGCGAGGCCCATTTAGCGATCGGCGTCGCTGCGGGCAGAGCCGTAGTTTCGGTTGGCAATGCCGCCGCCATGGACGGCGCCTGGGCGACCGATGTCGACTGCGCGGCGCCGCCGTTGCGCATCTTCAGAAACTCATCGACCCAGATTTGCAAGTCGGTCAGGTCGACATTGCCATCGCCGCTAAAGTCGCCTTGACTCAGCGTGGCAGTGCCCGAGAGATTCTGGGCGTTGCGGAGCCAGATTTGAAAATCGTTGTAGTCCACACGCTGGTTGCCATCGGCATCGCCGCGAACGGCGCCGGGAAATTGGCCCCAGATGACGAAGGTCTTTTTGTAGACGCTTCCTTCGTAGGGAATTTCGCGCGTAATAAAGTTGAGCCCGGGCTGCAAGGTAATGGCTTCCGTGAAGCGAACCGCGGGGGGATCGCCGGCGCCATAGCTGTGCTTGACCACATATTCCAGATTCAAATCAGGCTTGGTGGAAACGGCGGGATTGTAGCGAATTCCGGGCAGGATGGGCTGAATCGGGCCGACGCGCCCCACGACTTGCGGTTCGCGGCCATCCGGCGCCAGCGCATCGCCGATGGAGATGCCGTATCGATCTTGCGCCTGCTGATTCGTCATTTCCAAAATGGGAATGACATAGTCAGGGCGTTGCGGCTCGAAGTACAACTGAAAGTCGCGCTCCGTGCCGTTGTGGTTGTAGACCCGTACTTCCGTGCGGCTGGTCAACCATGTGTTGAGGCGATTGACGTTGTTGTTGTCTCGCACCGACTTCACGTAATAGGTGACGTCATCGTCGAGATAAATGAGTTCTTGCGGATGCTGAGCGTTGGAGAGATCGGCGTAGGTGACGTCGATGATGTTGACCTGCACGCTCGGGAAGACAGAGTACGGCACACCAATGTTGCGGAAGTTCTGCAGATGGACACGTTCGATGTCCATGCCGCCGCGCGACGTGATGATGCCGTCGTAGAAGCCGACGATTTGCGAATCGCGCACATGCACGATCGGGGTGGCGCCGGTCGGGTCGCCGTCGATGCCCAACGACAGTTGGCCTTGCCAGGCCGGATAAGGGCGGGCCGGCGCCGCACTGGGATCGAGTCCCAGGGCGTAGGGGCCAATCAGCACGGAGTTGATGATCGACTGGTTGTCAGCGCGTGGATAGGTTCGCGGGGCAGAATAGTAGAAATGTACTCCCTTGCCGTTGAGGCTGCGAATGTTCGCATGAAACTGATCAACCGCCCAGCGATTGGCGTTGCTGTAGTAGGAGACGAAGCCGTGACCTAGCGCGACATCGGCGCGATTGCGGGCGAACTCAACCACCGGTTGATAACTGGGGTTGAAGTTCTTGCCGGCCAGGACATTGGCGGATATGCCAACCAGCGCGTCGGGGTTGGCGCCGGCGACGACCGGCAGGCGCATTCCTTCGCGACCGAAGAGCCAATAAGCGAATCCATCGACTCGATATTGCCCCGCTGCCACGTTGTCGCGCACGTGCATGAGCGGGCTGGCGAACCAAAACCCGAACCCGCCGTGTCCAAAGCTATTGTTCTTGGCTTCGCCGGGAGAGGCGTTGACAATCACATTGTCTGCAATGCCGGTGCCGCCGCCGGTGCCGATCGTGAGATTTCGCTCCACGACGCCGATCTCGTTGCCATCTTCGCTGACGAAGGCGGCGCCCTCGAAGCGCACCGCCACGCTATCGCGAATTTCGCTATACGTGCCGTGCAAGGCCAAACCCCATTTGAGCGCGCCGTCGATCACGATGTTTTCGAAGACAGCGGCCTCGGTGAGGTGATGCGCGTGCAAGTTATAGCGGCCGCGCTGATTTGTGCCGAGGACAGGCTGGCCTTGGTCGTCGAGGATGACCTGGCCATTGGCGCCGCGACGGGTGTCGCTAATTGGCTCGGCTTTGGTGCGGCCCAGATTGACGAACGCGGCGCTACGCACCGTCACCTGTGTGTCGCCGGCGAACAGCAAGTGTCCGCGCGACTGATTGGCCGTGCCGGCGCCATCGGCGGAGCGGAAGACGATATTGCGCGAAATCTGCCCCACATAGCCCACATGGGCATACTGCAAAGGCGCCGTGAGCCGCACCATGCCGCCATCCACCGCGGCGACCGCGACTTCTTCCCATTGCGCTTGGAAGTTCTTGGCCTGGCCGCCCACTTGGGTATCGGCCAAGACTAATCGATCACCCGGTTGCCAATCGGGCGCGACGGCGAATTGCAAGGTCTGGGTGCCCGCGGCGGCGGGCGCGGCTAGTTCGGCGAAGGCGGTTTGCACTGCGTCGCCTTCGATATGGACCTTGCCCCCCGTGGCGATCAGGCCAACGGTCATTTGCGTGGGATCCTGCGTCGTATTGACGACGCCGTCGAAGACGACCGTCGTGCGAACAGGCTGGGCGGGGCGCTGGCCCGACTCGGTGACGCCGACGTAGAAACCTCCTTCGGGGTAAATGAGGATGGTGCCGACGGTCAGCTTGGTTGAGCGATCGATGGCGAACTCGAGCGTGCCGGCGACGCCAATTGCCTTGAAGGTGTTGGACGAGTCGGCGTCGTAGACCACATGCGAACCGGCGGGGATATAGACAACATCGTTGGCTGTGAGATTCGAGGCCCAGTTGCTCCAGAGCGAGTGTCCGACCGGCGCGACTACGGTGGGCATGGCGGCGACGTCTGGGTACCAATCGCCGCTGTTGGCGTCGTGGTGGCCTACATAGAAGTGCGGCAGTTCGCCGGGCAGACGAAGTGAATCGTCGAGCCATTGCAACTCGGCATGTTCGCCTTCGTGTTGGTGGTCGGTCGCGGCGACCGCGATCGTGGACACTTCGGCTACGTCAGCGCCAAATTCCAAGTCGGCGGCCATCAGCCGACGAAGCTCGAGGCGTTCGGAGCGAGGAATCAGAGAAAGTCGGCGCGCGCGCAACGACTTGGATCGTTGTGAAAACGACAAGGGGGAATCTCCGTATTCTTGAACCCCTGGTCGCTGTCGGCATCATGCTCACGTCGGTCGCAGCACATGTCCAGGGCAAGCGATCTTGGCGTCGATCGACTACCGAGCTGGACGTAGTTGATTGCTGCTGCGGTTCGAAACCGAACGTTCGCGCGAGATGAATGCACTGAGTCCCGATAACTGGCGAAGTGCTAGGTGCGCTGGCATGCGCAAGCACAGGGACTCAGAATGACGCTGAAATTATAGCGACGGCGCGCAATACCGAAACCCTAAATCGAACAATAGGCGCACTGTAGCGCAGTTGTGCGCTGTGGATTTCGATTGACTGATTCGGCGCGATGAATTTAGACTTGCGGGCATGTCGCTGAGCGGCAAACAAACTATCAGCGCAAATTCCTAGATCGCCACTGTCTGCTCACCAAAAGTTTCAGGGTGAAGCAATGATTAACTGGTTGGCGGATGAAGACTGCGAACTAGAGGGCATCGGTCGCCGAACGCTTTTGCAGGCAGGGTTTCTTGGGCTCGGGCAACTCTCGTTGGCGCAATGGCTGCGACTGAAGTCGCAAGCCGGCGAGGCGCGGCCGACCAACAGCGCGGCGAGCGTGATCTTTGTCGAGTTGGCAGGTGGCCCTTCGCATTTTGAGACGTACGATCCCAAGCCCGAGGCGCCGCGCGAATACCGCGGCCCCTTGAGCAGCATTGCGACGAGCATCGCCGGCGTGCGGTTCAGTGAATTGATGCCGCGGCAGGCCAGCGCGATGCGGCGATTGGCGATTGTGCGATCGATTCATCACAATTCGTCGTCGCACGAGACTTCTTCGCATCTGGTGCAAACCGGCTACTATTTGCGCGACCGACAGAATCGCGAAAACGAAATGCCGTGCGCCGGCGCGCTGGCCGCGCGGATGTGCGGCAGCAACCAACAGGGGACGCCGGCTTATGTAGCGATTCCGCAGGCCATGCGTTCGGGCACGGCGGCCTATCTCGGCAAGGCGTACAACCCGTTTGTGACCGGCAGCGACCCCAACCGGCCGAACTTTCGCATCAATAATCTTGAACTTGCGAAAAGCCTCAGCGGAAAGCGGCTACGTCAGCGGCGCGCGCTATTGGCCTCGCTCGATCGCGGCAGCCGCGTGGTGGACAATCATGGCGTGACCAGCGCGATGGACGACTTCACCGGGCAGGCGTTTGAGATGGTGACCGGTCGCCGCGCGCGAGAGGCGTTCGACATACATGCCGAAGATCCGCGCACGCGCGATCGCTATGGGCGCAACGCCGTCGGTCAAAGCATGCTCTTGGCGCGGCGCTTGGTGGAGGCGGGCGTGACCTTTGTCACCGTGCGCGTGCCGGGATGGGACGACCATCAAGACATCAATAAGCGCATGCGTCAAAAGGGGCCAGCTTACGATTGCGGCATGGCGGCCTTGGTGAACGATCTGTATGACCGGGGTATGGATCGCGACGTGCTGGTGGTGGCCATGGGCGAATTTGGCCGTACGCCGCGCGTGAACAAAAACGCCGGTCGCGATCATTGGGGCGCCGTGATGAGCGTGCTGCTGGCAGGGGGCGGCCTGCGGGTGGGACAAATCGTCGGCAACTCCAATCGCAAGGGCGAAACTCCGGTCGAGCAACCGTATCGACCGGAGCACGTGTTGGCGATGGTCTACCGCCACCTGGGCATCGACCCAGCTCAGACGTTTGAGGATTTGTCTGGCCGGCCGCGTTATGTGCTGGAGGATCGCCGGTTGATTGAAGAGCTGATCTGAGTGTTAGCGATTGAAGTCGCCCTCGCGCTCTGGCTGGTATAGCACTTCTTCGACTTTGAGCTGCACCTTGCCGGCGGGGACTGGCCACTCAATGACGTCGCCCACGCGATAGCCGATGAGCGCGGTGCCGACCGGCGAGAGGACCGAGATGCGTTGACGCTCGACATCGGCCTGCTCGGGATAGACGAGCGTATAGTCGTACACGTCGCCGCTCTCGATTTCGCGGACGCGCGCGGTGGAATTCATGGTAATCACATCGGGCGGCACGTCGGTCGGCGCGACGGTTTCGGCGCGCTCGAGTTCACGGCTCAGATCTTGCAAATAGCGGCGCTCCACTAATTCGACGTTGACCGCCTTCTCAAGCAAGGTTCCCAGCCTGGTTCGGTCAAGTTCGGTGACAATGATCTTGCGAGCCATGATGAAACTCTCTGACAGGAAAACGCCGGACCAAGCGCGGCGCGATCTACATGCTCTGACTGGGAATTATATCGGGAGAGTCAAGCTTTTGATACTGCGAGCAAATGCCAGGCGCGCCCGCGTGAAGGCTACTTCGCCGCAGGCGGCTCCAGCGCGAGGATTTGCTTGCCGTCGGCGACAGTCCAGACGCGGAGCACACTGTCTTGGCCACCAGCCACAACCCTTTGACCATCGGCGGTGACGCAGGCGGAATAGAGGAAATCGGTCGCGCCGCCAAAGTTAAGCGGGTTGGCGCCATCGTTGGTGTTGTGTTGCCGCACAGTCTTGTCGCCGGACGAGGCGAGCGTCATGGGACTCGTGCCAATGAAGTTGACCGATGTCACCTCCTTGCCAAATCCGGCAATGGTTCGCTGCTGTTCGCCGGTCTCCAGATTCCACACCTTCACGACGCCGTCGGCGCCCGAGCTAGCCAGCACCTTGCCATCAGCACGCCAGGCCACGCCGAGCACATGATGCGTGTGTCCTTCAAAAGAGCGAATTAGCGCGCCGCTGGCGATATCGAATACGCGCACAAATTTATCGGAACCGCAGGTGGCAAGTTGTGTGCCGTCGGGGGAGAACTTTAGCCCCAGCACGGTGTCGCTGTGCGCCTCGGGCAGTTCGCGAACGAGGGATCGATTGGCGACGTTCCAGATCTTGACTTCGCCCGCGCGCGAGGGTTGTCCGCCGCCAGTGGCCAACAGTTGACCATCAGGCGAGAACGACAGCGCGAGCACGCGATCGGCGATGGCGGACGCTTCGAGATTCGTCGGCTGATCGCTGGGGGGGCCGATTTGTCCGGCATAGACCCATACGGGGTCGAGATCCCAGGAGCGCGCGGTGGCGTCGGCGCTGGTCGAGATCAAGGCGCCGTCGGCGGCGAAGCCAAGCGACGACACGGCGCCCTGATGGGCGGCGAAGGTTTCGAACGCGGCGCCGTCGTCCGCGCGGTAGGCGCGGATCACCGCGTCGTCGCCGCCGGCGACGAGCAAAAGATTGTTGGGCGAAAACGCCAAGGCGCGCACGGGAAGGGCCTGCTTGGCCGCTTCGGCCTCGGCGGCGGCAAGCTGGGCGGGGATGCTGTCGGCGATCGCCGCGGACTTGTCGAAGCTCTCTTT
>JAIBBY010000085.1 GCA_019694455.1 Pirellulales bacterium | reverse complement strand
CGGGGCCAACCCTCGCCGTAGGCAGCGCGGAAGTACATGCCCGAATTGCCTCCTTTGTTGATCTTGACGTCAGCCTTGAACTCAAGATTTTCAAACTCCTCGCCCATGTAATAGAGATGGCTGCGCTTGCCGCGACCGGTGATTGCTCCGTCTTCCACGGTCCAATTCTCGGGGAGTTCGTTGGCCTTCCAGCCATCGAGTGTCTTGCCATCGAAGATGGTCTGCCAGCCGTCGGCGTCCGCGGCAGCGGGTTTCTCGTCGGCTTGGGCAACGCAAGAGAACAGCATCGTGGCCAGCAGTACCCAGGGGGCATATCGCATGAGTAAAGTCCTTGTGGGCTGATGATTCTCTGGTAAGGGAGCCTATTTTGCGCTCGCCGGCGGCGCGACGCAATCGCCAGGGCGCGCAAACGGAGGGGCGGCGGATGCACCCCTGGCGCGACTCGTGTTAGGTTATCGACCTGGGGAATCGAGGATTTACAACTTCGCGCTTTGTTGTTGCGGGGAGAATCGAATGCGACGCGCGCTACTCTGTGCATTGTTGGCGCTCGGGGGGCTATTGTCGGGAGGCGCCACGGCCAATGCGGCGCGGCCGAACATCGTTTGGATCGTGGTCGACGACATGTCGCCCAACTTTGGCTGCTATGGGGAAAAGCTGATTGCCACTCCGAATGTCGATCGCATGGCGCGCGAGGGGACGCGATTTGCGCGGGCGTTCACCACGGCGCCGGTTTGCTCGCCGAGTCGATCGGCGCTGGTGACGGGGATGTACCAGACCTCGATCGGCGCGCACCACCATCGCAGCGGCCGCGGAGCGCTAAAGATTGAGTTGCCCGACGGCGTGACGCCGGCGCCGGTCTTGTTTCAGCGGGCGGGTTACTACACTTGCATTGGCGGGCCATTGGCGCGTGGAGACGATTTAGGGAAGACCGACTACAACTTTGAGTGGCCGCGCGCGATGTACGACGGCAACGATTGGGCGGGCCGCGCCCCAGGACAGCCGTTTTTCATGCAGGTGCAATTGCATGGCGGCAAGCAGCGCGAGCGGAACACCTGGCCAGAGACAGTTCGCGAGGAACTGGGAGAGCCGACCGACCCAGCGCGGGTGACGCTGCCGCCCTACTATCCGCGCGATGGGGTCTTGCTTGAGGATTGGGCACGGTACCTGGACGCGGTGCGATACACCGATCGCGAGGTGGGGGAGGTGCTCGCGCGGTTGGAGCGCGAGGGGCTATTGGCGAACACCGTAGTTTTCTTCTTGACCGATCACGGCATCAGTCATGCGCGCGGCAAACAGTTTTTGTACGACGAAGGGATTCATGTGCCGCTCGTGGTGATGGGGCCGGGTCTTGAGCGTGGGGCGGTGCGGAACGACCTGGTGGAACTGATCGACCTAGCGGCGACGTCACTGGCGCTGGCAGGGATTGAGGCGCCGCCGTTGATGCAAGGGCGCGATCTGCTGGCGGCGAACTATCAACCGCGCAGGGCCGTGTTTTCGGCGCGTGATCGTTGCGACGAGACAGTGGACCAGATTCGCGCGGCGCGCACGGCGCGATTCAAGTACATTCGCAACGATTTGCCGCAACGTCCGCACTTGCAGCCCAGCCATTACAAGGACCACAAGCAGATTGTGAAGCGGTTGCGCGAATTGCACGCCGCCGGCCAGTTGGACGAGTTGGCCGAGCGAATTTTGTTTGCGCCGAAACGGGCGCCCGAGGAGCTGTACGACCTGGAGACCGATCCGTTTGAGCTCAACAACCTGGCGGCCGATGCGGAGCACGCGAAGGAGCTGGCCGAAATGCGCATGCGATTGACGAAATGGGAGCAGGAAACGCGCGCGCAAGGGGCGGAGTCGCCGGAGATGTACGACAGCGATATGGCGGTGTATTTGCATGCGATGCGTGGAGAACGACGCCAGGTGTTTGAGGCCAATTTGGACCAAATGCGGCGCTGGGCAAGCGAGGGAAAATGAAGGTGGCGGGGAGGGCGCGACATCGCTAATCTGGGCGACGTGCCGAGGCGATGGTGTGGGGCGCGACATTCCGGATGGGAGTTTGCATGGACGAAGGCGATTCGACAGCCAAGGTGGGCACCAAATGGCAAGCGATCTCGGCGCGCGATCGGCGCGTGCTGGG
The DNA here is from genome assembly GCA_019694455.1 of Pirellulales bacterium. NCBI lineage: Bacteria > Pseudomonadati > Planctomycetota > Planctomycetia > Pirellulales > Pirellulales bacterium. The sequence goes on along the minus strand of JAIBBY010000085.1, from coordinate 8,785 downwards.
GGCGCTGGTCGAAAAGGCGAAGACGACTCCGGACCAATATCCACTGTCGCTCAACGCGACGCGCGCGGCCTGCAATCAGAAGAGCAATCGCTTTCCAACGATGGAGCTGGACGACGAGCAGGTTCAAGAGTCTTTGGATCGGCTCCGTTCGCTGGGCGCCGCGTCGGTGGTGCAAGGGGGAAGCCGCGTGGAGCGTTTTCGCCACCTGGCTTATGAATGGCTAGGTGTGGACAAGGTGGAAATGGCGGTCATGGCCGAGCTATTGCTGCGCGGTGCGCAAACCGAAGGGGAGCTGCGCGGCCGCGCGTCGCGAATGGAGGCGATCAGCGACCTGTCGGCGCTGCGGACCATTTTGGACCGTCTTAAGTCCCGCAATCTCATTGTGTCGTTGACGCGTGAAGGACGCGGTCACGTGCTGTCGCACAATCTCTATCGTCCCGAGGAACTCGAGCGACTGAAGGGACAATATGCCGGCGCCGGCGGGGACCAAGCGAGTCCCGCACCGGAAGAGCCCGAGGAATCATCGGCGGTGGTCGTGGCGAGCCCACGCACCGGCGCCTCGCTGGTGGGCCGCGCTGCGGAAGGGGGTATGGAAAGCCGCGAGTTGGACGAGGTCAAAGCGCAGGTCGCCGAGTTAAGAGCGACCGTTGACGAACTGAGCGCGAATCTCAGCGCCTGCCAGGACGAGGTTCGTCAGTTGCGCGAGGCGCTGGGCGCTTGAGGCCGGACTCTCCGGAGCAGCGTGCAACCCATGGCAATCAGGGCCAGCAGCCAAGTGGCGGGTTCGGGGATGAGGAGCGTCTCGCGCGAGACATACGCTAATTGACTGCTAGCCTTGGCGGAGGTGGTGTTGTCGCCAAGGTAAAGGAAGCCGGCGACGCTATACGGCAGGCCGAAGCTGCTGTAATCGCGCAGCGGGCCGCTCAAGAGCGGGGCGCCATTGGCATAGAGCGAGTAGGCGTTGCCGCTCACGGTGAGCATGTAGGTCGTCATTGAGGCGGTGGTGTCAAAAAGGGCATGTTCCGCCTGGGTAAAGAGCGGATTGTCGGATTGGGCGAACACGCGGTTGTTCCAAAAACCGAGTTCGATGCCTTGGAGGTTGTTGCCGACCAATGTGAGGCTGAAGCCAGCCCGATCGTCGAGGCCGTCGCGGTTGCGATCGCTGGCAACATGCGTTTCCGCGAGCATCTTGAGGTCGATGCGCAATCGGTAGCCGGCTGTCGCATCAAAACTGTCGAAGCGGATATAGCCCGCTAGGTCTTTGCGATTGGTGGTGGTATCAAGCTGGGCGGCGCCGCCGACGAGTTGCTGGCCCACGGAACTGCCAGGGGTGATGTCGGAAAGGAAAACCCATCCCTGATCGGTGGGGAGCGATCCAAGGCTGGCATCGTAGAGGGGGGCGGCGGCGACCAAGGGGGGAAAAACGAAGGCGCCGAGGAGGGATAGACAGGCAAGGTACCGCAACAGCGACTCCTATTGCTGAGGACATCCTAGGTGGAGTTCAAGGATTATTAGGATAATTTGGGGGAGCTTTGAGCGATAGCAGAAGAATCTGGAAATAGGTTCTTGCCGCCAGAAAAAAGGCTGATAGGATGTAATTACTTGATCGCCTCCTCGTGAGGCTGGTCAACCAGCCGCGCCGGTTCCTGCCCCGCCGACGCGGCTTCTTTTATGCGCTCATGCTGCTGGCGAGAGCTGGTTTTATCTCTGAGTATGGCGCGAATCGCGACGACCGTGAAGCCAAACTGAATTGGCCGCGCCTTGGGGACCGATACGGAAGATAGCTCATCCTTGCCGCCACCGGCGTGTCTTCCGCGATTCGCAGCGATGACAGCTAGCACCACGACAGCCACACGGCCAGCGCCGCGCGCGGCGAGCGCAAATCTTGTCCAGTGGGGGCGTTGGCGGCTGACTCAATTGCTGGCCGAAGGAGACCTGGCGCGATTGCATCTGGCGCTGCCAGTGGACGGCGAACAACAGGGCGGCGCACGGTATGTGGTCAAATCGCTGCGCAGCGAATGGGCGGAGAATTCGCACGCGGCGCGGATGTTTATGAATGAAGCAGCGGCGGGGCGCGCCTCCACGCATCCGCACCTGGCGCCGGTGCTGGACTTGGAGCTGCGTGCGGCTCCCTGGTTCATCGTGTTGCCGTGGCTGGCAGGCGACACGCTACAAGCGCGTTTGGCGCGATCGGGCAGGCAAAGCGCGGCGCATGCGGTTTGGCATGCGCGCCAAGCGGCCGAGGCGCTCGTGGCGCTGCACGCGGCGGGCTGGACTCATGGGGATGTGAAACCGGCCAACATGCTGGTCGGCCCGGACGGGCATTTGACGCTCATCGATTTGGGATTCGCGCGCCCCATTGGCGAACGACAAACGGGGCTCAGCCGCGCTTTGGCGGCGACTCCCAACTACATGGCGCCAGAAGTGGCAAGCGACGCGGCGGGCGCCGATCCGGGCAGCGACTGGTATTCGCTCGGTGTCACTCTGTACGAGCTAGTGACTGGCGAGCTGCCATTTGGCGTTGAGCGGATCGTTCCGCCGACAGGGGTTGCGAAGCGAATGCGACAATTGAACCCGTTGGCGACCGCGCGGTTGGCGCAACTGGTTGAGGATCTGGTAGCGAACGATCCGCTCCGGCGGCCGCAGGGGACCGAAGCGGTGGAGCGACTCGTGGCAGTCGAGATTGAAGCGATCGCGGATCGCATCGCCTGTTGACTTTGCTCAGTCGGGCAAGGGTTTCCCTTTTGTCTCCGGGGCGAACCAGATCAGGATCAGTCCCGCAATGTAGACCAGGCTGATCGTTGCGCCGGCGCGGGCATAATCGTTGTTGAAGACCGCCACTAGTTGGCCGGTCGCCATCGCGCCAATTGCCGCCAGGATACGACCAAAATTGAAGCTCAAACCTTGGCCGGTGGCGCGGACGCGGGTGGGGAAGAGTTCTGGCAGATAGAGCGGCAACCAACCGTAAAAGGCGGCGGTCACGGCGCCGACAAGGAACACCACGACGAGTAGCTGCGTGTCGTACTCGGTGAGATATCGAAAAAGATAAGTACACAGGCCGAGCGACAGCAGACAGAGGCCAAAATAGACAGGACGCCGTCCGATGCGCCCCCCCAGCAGCGCGCCGGCGAAGCAGCCGACAATGGCGCCCGCCGCGGCGAGCATGCCGACCACCGACTTGGCCTCGGGCTGGGCGCCGCCCACGCTCTTGTCGATCCAGGTGGGAATCCATTGCACCGAGCCCCAGGTGCCGATCAAGGCAATCGATCCAAAGGCGATTGCCAATAGGGTGGACTTGCGCAGTTCGGGACCAAAGACTTCGGACAATGGTGATGACTCGCGCTGTTCAACGGCGGTTTTCCACTGCTCGCTCTCGGGCACGAAGATGCGAATAAAAAAGGTGAGCAGAGCAGGGGCGGCGCCGGCGAGCATGACCCAGCGCCAGTTGGTTTCATCGACCGGAAATTGATGGGTGAGCAGACCGATGAGCAGGAAGCCGACGTTCGAAGCCGCGCCAATGGCGCCTGCCAAGAGGGGCCGCGCCATTCCGGGCCAACTCTCCATGACTAGCGCCACACCGAGTGACCACTCGCCCCCCATGCCAAGCGCCGCGAGGAAGCGGAGCACGGCGAGATGCCACGGTTCGGTGGCGAAATAACAGGCGCCGGTGAAGAGCGAATAGACGAGCACACTGAACGTCATCGCGCGGACGCGCCCGATACGATCCCCGAGCCAGCCAAACGCCACGCCGCCGAGCGCCGCGCCAATGAGGAACACGGCGATTGCATAACCGAACCAGCGACTGACGTCGGCTTCGTTATTCAGGCCGAGCATATCTCGCAGCGCGGGCCGACCAACGAGGGGAAAGATGCCCATCTCCATGCCGTCGAACATCCACCCCAGAAAGGCGGCGATGAGCGTCATCCACTGAGCGCGGCCAATTTTTTGGCGCGGCTGATGAAGGGGGGATTGCAGCGGGGCATGGATGGTCTGCGACATGAGCGGCTCGCGGGGGTTAGCTGTGAACCAGGCTGGAGTGGGGCGTTGGCTGGGTGGGGATGGCGCCGTCGAACACCTTTGCCAGGCACTGACGACTGGGGGGACGGGTGAGATAGCTGACGGAGACGCCGGCAATGGCGGAGACCGCCATACCCCATAAGATGGGGTCGAGTTGAAGCAGAAAGTACGGTCGAAAACTTGTGTCTTGGCCGATCATGGGATCTGGCAATGTCCAGCCGAGGGCGAAGAGCGCGAAGACCGTGGCCGTGCCCAAGAGCATGGCCGCAGTGACGCCGGCGGCGGTGGCCCGACGCCAATAAGCGGTCATCAGGCCCGGCACGACAAAGGCGGCCGCGGCGCTACTGCCGCTGAAGACGACGAGCGCTTGCAAATACTTGACGGGCCAGATGTTGGCCGCAATAGCCAGCGCGCCGACGAAGATGGTGACGCTGTAAGTGAGCCCGCGCAGTTGACGTTCGGTGGCCTGTGGGTTGATGAGTCGTTGATAGATGTCGTGCACCAAGCCGGAGGAAATCACCACCAGGTAGGTGCTGACGGTGGCCATGACGGCGCCAAAGGGGGCGGCGAGCACGAGGCCTGCCCAAAACGATCCACCGGGTAAATCGCGGGTCAGGAGAATGGCCAGCCGAGGGATGACCTCATCGGAATGTTTGAGGTCTGGCAAGATGGCGCGGCCAGCGATGCAGATGGCGATGAGTGGCAGATAGATCAGCAGGTTGTAGATGGCGAGCACAAAAATTGAGCGGCGCATGGTGGCCATGTCGCGACAGGCCATCCAGCGGACCATGCCGGCGGGGGAACCGAGATTCGAAAACGCCCAGAAGGTGAAGAACGAGATGGCCAAACCCAGCGGCAGAAAATCGCGACCATAGCCGGGCCCCGAGGCGAAGCTGGGGCCGGTGCTGGCGACTGCTTTGAGCGTGGCGGCCTGCATGCCGCCAGCGGCGGGGATCGCCAGGACCAAGAGCAGCATCACGCCAAAGAGCATGAGTACGCTTTGAAAGAGGTCGGTCCAGACCGAGGCGAGAAAGCCGCCAATCAGCGTGTAGCCAATCACGGTCACCGAGAAGATGGCGAGTCCCACGTAATAGGCCGTGTTAATCTCGGCGGCGGCGTTGTCGGCCAGCGCGAGCGCACCGTTGCCGGGCCAGGCGATCTTCATAACCACGGCGCCGGCTTTGAACTGCGCGGCCATCATGATCGAGAGGCTGAGGATGATGCAGATCGACGCGACGGTGCCAGCGACCGGACTCTCGAAACGTTGGCGAAACAGTTCTGGCACAGTAATCGCGCCCGTGCGGCGCGAGAGAATCGCGAAGCGCTTGCCGAGCACGCCGAACGACATGATGGGCACCACCATGTAACTGGCGATCCAGAGCGCCACGATCCAGCCATGCGTGTACACCAACGACGGAAAGCCCATGAACGTGCCGCCACTTTGGACGGTGGCGGTGAGGGCTAGCGCCCAGACGCCGAGGCCGCGATTGCCGAGGAAGTAGCCACTGAGAAAGGAGCCTCCCTCAATGCGGCGCTGGGCGGCTGTGCCGATCCAGACGCTGATGGCGATCACCAAGAGCAAAGCGGCTAGCGCGCCAACGCCGGGTGTGAGGGGGGCCGCGGCGTCAGGCATCGGATGGGGCCTCGCCGGACAGATCGGCGTCGCGCAGCGCCGGACCAAAATCGTCGTCGCTCATGTAATAGAACGAGAACCAGGCGGAAAGAATCGAACACACGATCCAAGGGGTCACGACGCCCCAGAAGATCCAATCGGGCAAGCCGGCGACGAAGGTGAGGCTGGCGACGGTACGGTCGTAGCCGAACCAGTAGCAGTAGCCGACGGTGTAGATCATGGCGACGAACCAGATGGCGAAGACCACCAGCGCTTCGCGGCGGGCATGGCGCAACGATTTGTCGGCTGGCGTGGTGTGCATGGCATCGAACGATAACGGTCTTGGCGCTTCGGTTCAAGCAAACAGGTTCGCTAACGGACGCTGCGCCGTAGAATAACCCCATGCAAATCACTCAGCGCATCTATTTGGACAACGCGGCGACAAGCTGGCCGAAGCCGGACCGTGTCTACCAGGCCGTGGAGCGCTATCAGCGCGAGTTGGGCGCGCCGGCGGGTCGAGGCACGTATGGCGAAGCTGTTGAAGTGGAACGGATCGTCGGCCGCGCTCGGGCTGGCATCGCGCGGCTGTTTGGCATCCAGGAAGCGCGGCGCGTCATCTTTACGCAGAATTGCACGGGGGCCTTGAACCTGGCGATTCATGGCTTGCTCAAGCGCGGCGATCATGTGGTGACCACCGATCTGGAACACAACTCGGTGCTGCGCCCGTTGCGGCGGCTCGAAGACGCTGGGCAGATTACGGTGGCGCGCGTGGCGCCGAATGCGGAGGGGATCATCGAGCCAGATGCCGTGCGCCACGCGACTTGCAAGGCAACGCGGTTGGTGGCGATCACGCATGCCTCCAACGTGACTGGTGTGGTGCAGCCTGTGGCAGCGATCGCTTCGGCGGCGCATGAGCGCGGCGCACATGTGCTGGTCGACGCGGCGCAAACGGCCGGACATGTGGCGATCGACGTGCGCTCGCTGGGCGCCGACTTGCTCGCGGCGCCGGGACACAAGGGACTCTTGGGGCCGCTCGGCACCGGCTTTTTGTATGTGGGTCCCGAGTTAGAGCGACTGCTCGATCCGTTGTGTGAGGGAGGGACGGGGACCATCAGCGAATCGGATCGGCAGCCCGAGACGCTGCCAGAGAAATATGAATCGGGCAACTTGAACGCGCTGGGAATCGTAGGCTTAGAGGCCGGAGTGGCTTATGTGGCGGAGCGCGGCGTTTCCGAAATCGGTGGGCATGCTGCCCAGTTGAACGCCCGACTACGAGAAGGGTTGGCCGCAGTCGACGGGTTGCGACTGCATGGCGCCAATTGCGCGGCGCCGGCAACGGGCATTACATCGCTGACGATCGAGGGTCTGGATCCACACGACCTAGCGAGCCTGCTCGATGGCCACTATCGCATTCAAGGGCGAGCGGGAATGCACTGCGCGCCGCGGGTTGGAGTGGGGAGCAGCTTTCGATTGAGCGTGGGACCATTCAACACCTTGGCGCAAATCGACGCCGCAGTCGGCGCTATCGCCGAGATCGCCACACAAGCGCGGCAGACATGATACGATAGCGGCGCTAGTGCAAGAATTGGTGGGAGGAAGGGATGAGCCAAACGCCGTGGTATCAGGATGGGTTGCGGTTTCAATGCACCGGCTGCGGCGATTGCTGCACCGGCGCGCCGGGGTATGTGTGGGTGAACAAGGAGGAAATTGCCAGCTTGGCTCGACGGATTTCGCTATCGATTGAGGAATTCGAGCGTAAGTATGTGCGCAAGATAGGGGTGCGACGGAGCCTGGTGGAGTTTCCGAACGGAGACTGCGTCTTTTTCGATCCCGAAAAGCGCCACTGCACGGTCTATGAGGACCGCCCGCGCCAATGCCGGACCTGGCCATTCTGGGAATCGAATGTCCGCACTCCGGCGGCCTGGAAGGAAACCTGTGAGGCGTGTCCGGGCAGCGGAAAAGGCCAATTGGTTTCGGTCGAGCAGATCGTTGCTCAACTCCAGGTGATTCGGCTGTAGCGATCTGGGAGGGCAGGGGCCATTTGCCATGAAAGTGGCAAATTTTCTGGATTGAGTCGATTCTGCGGATCGCAGCGCCGATAACAGATGCGTGGTCTATCGCGGATGCATGCTAGCCAGGCGGTCGGCGGCCGAACTCGACGTGAGGGAGGCGGAATCGGCAGGCCTAGCCAGCCCTTGCGACCGCGAAAATCGGGCCAGAAATCGACGAGGTTTGGCGACGTAAACTCTGGACTGTATTGACTCTAGTTCTTGTGCCACCTACACTTGGAGCGTTGCCCCTGCTGGCCAGGAGGCCTCTGTTCCAGGAGAACTGAGTCGTGACCAAAAAAGAGATCGTCAAGACCATCTCGGACGAAATCGGGCTGACCCAGCTCAAGACGAAAGAGATTGTGCAGAAGACCTTCGATGCGATTGTCGAGACGCTTGTCGAGGAACACCGCATTGAGCTGCGCAATTTTGGGGTCTTTGAGGTTAAGAAGCGGGCGGCGCGCAAGGCTCGCAACCCGCGGACCGGCGACAAGGTTTACGTACCGGAGAAATACGTCGTAACCTTCAAGCCAGGCAAGGAGATGGAAGCACGCGTGCGCGAGTTGGAAGAGAAGGCCGCACAAGAAGCGGCACGCAAAAATCAACAACTTGAGCACGAGGCAAACAGCCAGCAGCCGGCCGATATGACGGCGCCGCTGGATAGTTCGGCGACCTTTCGAGAAGGTGTCCACTAGCTGGGGCGCCGACGAAACCGCCGCAGTGAATCGAAAGTCGTTGGGCGCAGCAACATAGGACATTGGCCGCGACGCGGAGCGTCTCGGTGGTGGTCACTCACGGAGGAGTTTAGCGATGCACCGATTGCTCCTGGCCGTAATCGCGGCGATTAGCCTGGCGACCACCACGGGGTGCATCATTCCGGCCTATTCGGGCGATCCCATCCGCCGTACTCGGCAGCTCATCTACACGTCTGAGGACTTGCGTTTGATTCTCGACGAGTGGGAGCGGATCTGGTTCTTGGACCAGCCGTCGCACATGTCGCCGTATCGCGTGCATGGCGGCATCATCTGACGCGGTTGGCGGCTGATATCCTGTGTGTGCCAGTTGCGCGGCGGTTGTAGGGCACTTGCGCGAGCGGTACATTGCGGCT